>CALQJP020000091.1 GCA_943330925.2 Chryseobacterium gleum | reverse complement strand
GGCAACACCCTATTTGCCGAACGCGGTTGGAGTTTTCTGAGTCCACCTACTGGAGTAGAAGTTACGGTTTTCACCGAAGACAGGCGAGTAGAAGTTGCTGTGAATGTTGAGAGCAAGGTGAAAATGCTCGATTTTGGCAGGAGTGAGTATTTAGAGGAAGAGATTCTTTACCGTATCAAAGAGCGTATTAATTGAGTTTACCACTGCGGTACATCGCGGGTCCACAGCAGTTTTCCATTCGAATCAAAGACATTCATCGTGAGAACGCGGTGTTTCTTTTTCCCGGTAAACTCGAGTGTAGCAAAATGCCTTACACCTGTTATGGTGTTTTCCACGCGCCAGCGATTCTCCTCTTTCGACATATCAAACGCCCTGCTGGTGAGCGGCGAAACGGTTAGGTCATAAATACCATTCTCTTGTTGCAATGGCATAAAGGAAAGCTCGCCGCAATGCCTGTCGCCGGTGAGGAAAACCACTCCGCGGATATTCTCTTTTTCGATTGTATCGATAATGAATCTTCTTTCTTCGGCATAATTTGAATAATTCTCGAAGACTTCTGCACTGTTCAGGAATTGACCACCAATTGCAATGAGTTTAAAGGGGGCCTGACTTTGTTTCAGAGCTTGCAGCAGCCATTCCAATTGTGTTGTTCCCAAAATTGTGGGTGATGTATTGCCGATGGTGTCTTTCCAGGTGCGGTGATAGCGATTGTCGAGCAGAAAGAAGTCGATATCGGAAAACTGAAGTTGGGTTGAAATTCCGCGCCCGGCCTCATCCACGGAGAGCCCATAGGACGGATTAGCCCAAAACGATTGAAATGCCTCCAATGTCCAGTCTTTGTGAACGAATGAGCCATTGGAATCGTTGGGGCCGAAATCATGATCATCCCAAATGGCCAGGTTCGGACAATGTTTGAGTAGGTTTTGAATTTCCTTTTGTGAGCGAGTGTGTTTGTAACGATGAACGATGCTTCCATAGGAGGTAAAGTCAACCTCTCGCAGGTAAATATTGTCGCCCAACCACAGCATCATATCGGGATCCTTTTTTACGATTGTGTCGAATATGTGAAACTCGGCCCCATAGGGTTCACCCGGACGATCGTAAGCAGGCTCATTTACGAAAGCACAGCTGCCAACAGCCATCTTAAAATCGGGCGCTTCTTTCCGGAACTGCCACAGCTCTTGTGTAGTAAGGGTGTATGTTCGCGATGATGCGTAGCCGCTTGCAACATCAATAAAGGGGCGGTAATTATAGGTAGTTCCCGGCTCAAGCCCCTCTAAGTCGATGATGCATGAAAAGCCGTTGCGGGCAACTGTGTTCGATTTGAAAATAAGTTCAGGGGCTTTGCTTCCGGGAAGTGACACAGCAATGGCTACAGGTTCCTCCATATCGGTGGCCACCCAAACTCGGGCAGAACGCATTCCCACATACCCCAAGGCATGTTGAATTTGACCGTACGTAAAGTTTGCCCAACATAGGCTGAGTATCAGCGAAATTCGAATAGCATTGCCTGAATTCATAGTTTTTGCTTAATTGGTGAACAGATTAGTTGATTAAATTGCGTCCCCTTGCAACCCGCAAGTTACCTTAATCGTCTTCCATCTGTGAAATTTTGGCTCAAATATGCCACGGCCGTCCTTTTGTTTGTCTTATCAAGGCAAGCCGCAACTGCTCAGTTGAGTGGTACCGGTTGCATTGGGCAAACGTCTTACACCGACGGTCAGCCGGACGATCCCATTTATTATTACCCGGCAGGTCAATTGGGTGAATTAACTGTGGTGCCAGAAGTAGCCGGAGCGAGTTTCAATTTTGTGTGGTCACGTTTTGTTCCGGGTAATAGCAATTGGAACGCATTCACAACTCAAAACAACCAAGCCTCATCTACCATTACGGGACTTCAACCAGGGGCGTACTTCGTTTCTGTTAGGAATTCATCGAACGTTATCGTAGGATGCTATCGCGCATGGATAGCTCAAGTGCTGCAGGAGCCGCAAGTCGATGTGCAACCCATTCCTTCCAACTGTATAGGCCCCATCTCATTGGTGGGTACTTTCACTCCTGGACAAATCACTCCAATAAGCAATCTTCCGGAATCACAATTGGTAATTGACGCCAATACTGAAATTACAGTCTGTTTTACAGGAACCCACACCTGGATCAGCGATTTGGCCTTCTACCTGCGCGGCCCCGCTACCTGCGGAAGTCCAAACTTGGTTTTGATGCCCAATCCAGGTGGGGCGTGCAATAGCTCGAACAACTTTACCAATTTTTGTTTATCAACCGAGTCAACCAACAACATCAATGTATGCTCAGGAGTGAACGGACTTTCTGGGACCTACGGAAGTTATGGTGCAACACCAACCCCCATTAACTGGTCGGGTATTTATGGCTGCGATGCTATGAATGGCGGCTGGGCTGTCCAGGTATACGATTGCATTGGCCTCGACGTAGGAAGTTTAACGGATGCAACAATTACGTTCACCGGATTCGATTTATGCGGTGCATCCCAGAGCGTGAGCTACACGACGCCTTCGAATTTTTCATCCCCCATCAACGATAATTCCTGTTCTTCAACCAGTGCTTCCATTTTTACCGTTTCACCTGCTATCTCTCCTGCAGTGCTCAATTGCAATTTTGGATACGAGTGGACCAGCGATCCGGAAATCAACATTCCGAATGCTACGAGTTCGCTTACCATCGATATCACAACATTGACAGATGCTGCGGGTAATCCAATTCCATGGCAAGACATTGATTTCACGCTCAGCACAACCATCAATTGTGATGATCTTGCCGGGGCAAATGACTGCTTTGGCGGAAATGGTAGTGATACGGAAACCTATGTGAACATTCCGCAAACGCCTACGGCAATAGTCGATATCCCGGCAATATGCATCGACAATGGAACGGTGCAGCTCACCGCCGATGTCGCAGGTGGAACGTGGTCGGGTGTGGGTATCATTGATGCATTGCAGGGAATATTTGACCCGACAATAGCAGGGGAGGGAAGCTTTGTGGTTGATTATACATTTTCTGACAACTGTATTCTTCCCGACAACACAATTGTAAGTGTCGAAGTAGCGCCCAATTTGTCATTCAATCTTCCGGATGGCGTCTGCGCCAATGCAGCTCCATTCGATCTTGCCGCCTCTCCATCCGTTGGGGTATTTAGCGGTCCCGGTATTGTCGATCCTTCACTTGGGACGTTCGACCCCACTTTGGCCGGTGAGGGATTGCACACGATATCGATGACGAGCAATACGGTTTGTCCGGTGAACGTAGCCGATGACATTCAGGTGAATCCAATTCCCGTTTTGGTTGTTACGCCCAACAGTGATGTCTGTCCGGGAGAAGACGTTCAGATTGAGGCATCGGGTGCGAATAGTTATCAGTGGATTCCAGCCGTTTATTTGAATGCCGATAATGTGGCCGGACCTTTCGTGTCGTTAGGCTCAACGACAACGTATACTGTAATCGGTACCTCAGCGTTTGGCTGTGAAGGCTTGGGTGAGGTAACGCTTACGCTGCTCGATGCTCCCGTGGTTACAGTTGCAACTCCTGCTCTCTCTTGCCCTGGTGCCTCGGTTACACTTACAGCGCAGGGAAGCACGGGGTCATGGGAGTGGACACTCCCGGATGGAACACCTTTGGGCGTCGGACCAACAGTTGATGTAGTATTTGATGCATCAACACAGGTAGAAGTGCAGGTTACGGACGATTGTCAGAACACGGCCACTACACAGGTAACCGTGCCTGTTGAAGCAATGCCTTCTGTGAACGCAGGATTGAATGAAGTGGTTTGCACCGGATCTTCAACTCAATTAAGTGCCGATATCCTTGGTGTTTATGCAACGCTTGAATGGACTACCGCTGATGGGCAACTAACCGGAAATGCTAATTCCTTGGGCCAGACGGTATCTGATGAAGGAACGTATTCGATCACCATTCAGACGGCGGTAGGATGCACGTACAGCGACGACGTGTTTGTTGACGTTGTGGCGCTTCCAACCATTGATGTAACAGATGATGCAGATATATGTGCCGGGCAACCCTACACATTGTCGGCAACAGGCGGCTTGACATATTCCTGGTCTCCTGCTACCGGACTAAGCAGCTCAACCGGAGCCAATGTTAGTTCAATAATTAGCGCCCCTATCTCTTATACCATTACGGGAATCGATGGCAATGGCTGTGTGAATTCAGCTCAGGTGAGCCTTGGAATTATACCGCAACCTCAACTCAGCGCTCAATCGGTTTCCATGATATGTCCCGGAGCAGATGTATTGCTCACGGCTACCGGCTCGGATGGTGATTATACATGGTTGCCCACAACAGCACTAAACACCACAACCGGTACATCCGTTATCGCTTCGCCGATGACAACAACCCAGTATACGGTGACCTTAACGGATGCATGTGGAGTCGAACTTCAGGCGCAAGTCAATGTGCCTGTAGAGCAATTGTATACGGTTGATGCTGGCGGTGATACCGGGTTTTGTGTTGGAGAGACTGCCACGGTTCAAGCGGATGTTACAGGGGCAAATCCAGCTATCACCTGGCTAAATGGTTCTGCTGTATTGGCTGGAGAAAGCGACGAAAATCTTTTAGTAACAGAGCCTGGCACCTATGTCATACAAGTGGAAACGCCTCTGGGGTGTATTTACGATGATGTCATAATTGTGAATGAAATTGCCTATCCGACCTACTACCTTGCCGATACGCTTTCTTTCTGCCAAGGTTCTTTTGTTACGCTCAACATACCCGGCAGCTGGGATCAAGTTCTTTGGTCAACAGGAACTCAGGCTGCATCAATTGATGTAGCAAGTGAGGGCGATTACCAAGTTTCTGTAACGAATGATGGTTGTTCTACCGACGATGAAGTACATGTTTACAGGGTCAACCTGCCGGTTATACAATTGGGTCCGAACATTCAAATTTGCCAGGGCCAGTCTGCTTCCTTAAGCGCAGACTACAATGGTCAATGGAGCACAGGTGCAACCGGCGATTCGATAGTAGTGGCCTCTTCCGGTACGTATTCGTTCGAGTATTCTGAAGAGGGCTGTGTCGTTTCAGATGTCATCGACGTGCTGGTAAATCCGCTGCCATACATCGATGCTGCTACAACCCAGTTTGGATGCATCGATCAGGAGTATACCATTGTAATTAATGACTACTCAGCCGGCATTTTTGAATGGAGTGACGGTACCCAGAGTCCTTATTTGAATGTGAATGCCCCTGGTGATTACTGGTTTATGGTTACCAATCAATGTGGAAGTGCGGTCGAAACCATAACAGTTGTGCTTGAGGATTGCGAAGAGTCTGTTTACGTTCCAACGTGCTTTACACCGGATAACGATGGTGTAAATGATGCCTGGAAGGTAATTGCACGCAACATTAATTCAATGTCTACAAGAGTTTTCAATCGTTGGGGCGAAGTAGTTTTCGAGTCGAATGATTTGGAACCCGTTTGGACGGGAGGATACTATTCGGGCGACACATTTGTAGCCGATGGTCTCTACTTCTTCCAAATCGAATTTGAACGACGCGACGGTCAAAAGGATTTCCGCGAGGGATCCATGTTTATGATCCGCTAACTTTTCGCCGTTTGGAATTTACCTTTCTCAGTTTGTAGTAGCTTGTTCGTTGATCGAATTCATACGAAGACGGTAGCGTTATTTTCGACCAGTCCGAATTTACATCTACTCGGATTTTGTGTCCTTCGACCAGCAGCGTTACCGGCATGCTAAAATTCGGTGCAGCTACCCAATGCATTCTCAGCGTGCTGCCATGTCTGGTTTTTTTCGAGGAGTACTCCAGAATAGGAAGCTCACTTTTCTTTACGTACTGTTCAAAGAAGGGCTTCAAGGGAAGTTTTGTTTGAGCTTCGAAGAAATTCACAACTTGATCATAGTCGGTTGTCTTGTGCCGAAATGCAGTGTCGCTCATTGTTTTGATGGTATGCCACCACAATTCATCGTTGTTCACGACATGTCGCAGCGTGTTTAAGAAGAGCATGCCCTTCACGTACATGTCATAATGCCCCTCTCGATTAATTCCATAAACACCCATTATAGCGGTGTTGTTTTGAACTGTACTTTTCAATGCATTCACATAGGTCATGGCTGTATCATAACCATACATACACTCAACATAAATTGCCTCAGAGTAGGTGCAAAAACTTTCGTGTATCCACATGTCGGCAATGTCACCTGCGGTGACACTATTGCCCCACCATTCATGGCCGGTTTCATGGATGATGATGTAGTCGAAGTCAAGGTGTTGGCCCGAACGATCACTTCCGAGGTAGCCTGTTCTGAATTTATTTCCGTATGCGATGGCACCTTGATGTTCCATGCCTAAGTAAGGAGTTTGTACCAGTGCATAGCCATCCTGCGGGAAAGGGTATTTGCCAAGGAATTTTTCGTAGCAAGCGAGCATGGGTTTTACTTGCTTGAAATGTTTCGAAGCTTTTTCTTCGTTACCACGAATCACATAGTAATCAAGTGAGAGCGTATCGCCTGTTTCATGCTGATACACATCGTGCATGTGCACATAATCACCTACGTTGATGCTAACGTTGTAATTATTGATGGGGTAGGAAACATGCCAGTTAAAGGTTTTGACTCCTTGCTGGTCGTAGCTAATTCCGCGGTCTTGGCCGTTCGACACACAAACCAATCCGGGTGGCACTTGACAATGAATATCCATACTATCGGGCTCATCACTTAAGTGGTCCTTACAGGGCCACCATAAACTTGCTCCTATACCTTGACAGCTCACCGCGATCCAGGGTTGATTGTTTTCCGAATAGGTCCAAGTAAATCCACCATCCCATGGAGGATACTTGGCAATGCGAGGCTTTCCGAAGTATTCGATTTCCAACTGGGCATGTTCTCCCTTTTTGATCTTTCGAGGCAATTCCAACAAGAGGGCATCGAATTCCCGGGTGTAGTTCACAGGTCTATTTTCAAAGGTGATTGAGGCGACTTCCATATTCTTGAACAGATCGACCTGCATCTTCTGAAAGTCAGTAATAGCCTCGAATGAAATGGTATTCTTGCCTTTGATGGCCTGGTCTGAAGTGTCCACATTGACCCATAAGTCATAATGATTCACATCGTAACAGCTGCGGAGCTCGCTCAATGTGCCTCGCAACGTATCACCTCGGTTCAATAAAAAATCCTGAGACCACGCAGGCTGAAACAGCATCGATATGGCAATCAAAACGGCCATTCTTATGGGGATATACTGACAACAATCACGTACAAATTTCATATCGTCGCAAAGATGATGAGGATAACCCTATATTTTTGACCCACAAGCAACCGTGTTTCTATGTACGATTACAAAGCTAATATCGAGAATTCCAGATACGATTACAACCGCAGCATACTGTTGGAGTCGAGCGCTCTTCAAAATCCGTTTGATCAGTTTGGATTGTGGCTGAAGGAAGCAGAGAATGAAGGAATCAAGGATTACAATGCGTTTAATCTGGCAACTACTGGTGCCGATGGTTTTCCAAACTCACGGATTGTTCTGTTGCGCAAGTTCGATCAATCGGGCTTTGTATTTTACACCAACTACACCAGTTCAAAGGGGCAGCAGTTGGAGCATTCAGAGAAAGTCTGTATGAATTTTTTCTGGAATACATTGGAGCGACAAGTTCGAGTGTACGGTATTGCGCGCAAGGTGAGTGAGGCCGATAGCGATGCATACTTCGCAACCCGTCCGCGTGAAAGTCAAATTGCGGCATGGGCTTCTATGCAAAGTGCTGAAATGCGCTCTCGGGAGGATTTGGAGGCTTCACTAACGCATTATTCCAATGAGTTTGCAGGCAAGCCTGTGACGCGCCCTCCGCATTGGGGTGGCTACCTCATTGTACCTCATTACTTCGAGTTTTGGCAGGGGCGTCCCAGTCGATTGCACGATCGCCTTATTTATCGTGTCAACGAAAACTTTGATTGGTATATCTATCGCGTAGCACCATAAAGGAAAAAGTCGCCCAATTGGACGACCTTTTCAGTAGAACTCGTTTAAGTTATTTAGTTTTTCAGACGTGTCCGCTCTGCTTGAGCCAGTCTCTCAGCCGCACTCGATCGTCGGCTATGAGTTCGCGCATTGCTTTGCGGAGTTCTTTTCGAAAGAGCATTGTATCAAACGTCACATTGCCCAGCACAGCTTTATAATACTCCAGCATACATTTAAAGTTAGGTTAGGTAGTTTTTCACAGAGTTCTGTAAGCTTTCGTGTG
>CALQJP020000090.1 GCA_943330925.2 Chryseobacterium gleum | reverse complement strand
GCAGGATATGCCGGTGGAGTTGATGGAAAATGCCTTTGGCGATAATGGGGTCACCATCTGGCGCAAGGCTAATGGCATCGATCCTTCGCCGGTGATTCCTTACCAGGAGCGCAAGTCGATATCCACCGAGCGCACATTTGATCGCGATACCATCGATATCGTAAAGCTGAGAGGTATTCTATTGGCTATGGCCGAAAACCTGGCTTTTCAGTTGCGCCGAGGCGATAAACTCACATCGTGCATTACCATCAAGATACGTTACTCCGATTTTCAGACGCACACACAGCAGTGCCGTATACCGTTTACCTCGGCCGATCACCTCATTGTGCCGCGTGTGCTGGAGCTGTTCGATAAGGTTTACAATAGGCGCATGCTGGTGCGACTCATCGGCGTGAAGTTCAGTCATCTGGTAGGTGGCGGGTATCAAATCAATCTGTTCGATGATACCGAAGAACGCATCAATCTGTATCAGGCCATGGACAAGATGCGTGAGAAATACGGTGACCGCGCTGTTGTGAGTGCTGCCGGCATGATGGCAAAGTCGATTGGCAGGTGGAACCCGTTTAATGGAGATGCACCGCCATTGCTGGCCAATCGACGACAGTAAAATTCGGAATGCAGTGCTGAACAATCATTCCTACTATTCCCTTCGCTATGGCACATTAGAGCCTACTGCTGTGTTGGACTTAGCCCATGAGCAAGGCTATCGAACGCTCGCGCTTACCGATATTAATTGCACTGCGGGTATCATTGAGTTTGCACGCTTGGCATTGAAGAAAGACATGAAGCCTGTGGCCGGTATCGATTTTCGGAACGGTGTGAAGCAGTGCTTTGTAGCGTTGGCCAAAAACAACGAAGGCTTTGCAGCCATCAATGAATATCTGTCGAGAAGGCTGCATGCAGGCGAGCCTATACCTGAACGCGCACCGGCATGGAAGAATGTTTTCGTCATTTACCCGCTTCAATCGTTCATCGATGGACAGTTGCGCTCGGACGACTTGGTAGAAAACGAATTCATCGGAGTGAGTCTGCGTGATGTCGGAAAACTCCGTTTTACGAAAGTGAATGTCAATCGCGATAAGCTCGTATACATGCACGCTGCAACGTTTGCTACAAAACGAGATTTCAATGCGCACCGCTTGCTGCGAGCCATCGATAATAACACGCTGCTGAGCAAGCTTCCGTTGGACGAGCAGGCACATGCCGATGACAGGCTCTATGCAAAGGAACATATACGTGAAGTGCTTGAAGAGTTTTACGATGCATTCGAACGATCGGAGTCGTTGTTGGAATCATGCTCTATCGACTTCGGATTCAAAAGCGAGACACACAAAAATTTACTCAATTACGGATCGAGTGCGGAAGAAGATGAAGCGCTGTTGCTTGCGCTGTGTAAAGAAGGGTTGGCATATCGCTATCCCGATGCAGGGCCGGAGGTGATGCAGCGCCTGGAGAAGGAGTTGCATCTTATACGCGAAAAGAAATTCATTTCTTACTTTCTCATCAACTGGGATATCATAAACTATGCGCGCAGCAAGGATTATTACTACGTTGGCCGAGGAAGTGGTGCCAATAGCATTGTTGCCTATTTGCTGCGCATAACGGATGTAGATCCCTTGGAGCTTGACTTGTATTTCGAACGCTTCATCAATTTGTTTCGACAGTCGCCGCCCGATTTCGACATCGATTTTTCATGGAAGGAGCGTGAGGACATCACTCGTTACATTTTCGAAAAGTTTAGAAATGCAACTTTGCTCGGCGCATTTAATACGTTTCAATATTCAGCTGTGGTGCGTGAGTTGGGAAAAGTGTTTGGCTTGCCGAAGGCCGATATCGATGTGCTCAGCGACGGGAAGTTTAATTACGATGAGCTCGACGCCATGCATCAGCAGGTGCTTCGATACGCTTCTTATTTGAAGGATTTCCCGAACTACATCAGCATTCATTCGGCAGGAATTCTCATCACCGAACAACCTATTTATTATTACGGTGCGACCTTCTTTCCGCCCAAGGGATTTCCTACGGCGATGTTCGACATGCATCAGGCGGAGGATATCGGAATAAACAAACTGGATATTCTTTCGCAACGTGGTCTAGGGAAAATAAAGGACACCCTTTCCATTATACAATATAACCAGCCGGATGAAGCCGAGCTGGATATTCACGACATCAAACGTTTTAAGAATGATGAGAGGTGCAACGACATGCTGCGCAGGGGAGAGGCGTTGGGTTGCTTTTATGTGGAGTCGCCTGCCATGCGCATGTTACTTACCAAGTTGCAAACTCATAATTACATCGGGCTGGTAGCGGCCAGTTCTGTCATTCGTCCGGGTGTTTCCTCATCGGGCATGATGCGCGCTTACATTCTTCGTGAGCGCATTCCCGAACGCAGAAACGAAGCCCCGGAACCCTTGATGCGCTTGATGCCTGAGACGCATGGTGTAATGGTTTATCAAGAGGACGTCATTAAGGTAGCTCATGAATTTGCGGGGCTCACGCTGGCAGAGGCCGACGTGCTTCGCAGAGGTATGAGTGGGAAGTTTCGCGGCAGAGATGAGTTTGAACACGCGCGCAATCGCTTTTTGCAAGGAGCCTTGGAGCATGGGCATGCAGAGTCATTGGTGCGCGACGTATGGCGACAAGTAGAGAGTTTTGCTGGCTATGCATTTGCGAAAGGTCACAGCGCCAGTTATGCCGTGGAGAGTTATCAATGCTTGTTTCTGAAGGCCTATTTTCCATTGGAGTACATGACTGCTACGATCAATAACTTCGGTGGTTTTTTCAAAACGGAAATCTATGTGCATGAAGCACGCATGCACGGTGCAACCATAGAGGCTCCATGCGTAAACACTTCGGCCGACGAGGCTGTAATTCGAGGGGTGGCTATAACTCTAGGGCTGCAAATGATAAAGGGGCTTGAGCATGGTGTACGAGAGTCGATTGCTCGCGCACGATTGAATGGTCTTTTCAGCACCCTCGACGATTTTTTGGACCGAGTGTCAATTGGGTTGGAGCAGTCTGTGTTGCTCGCACGAGCAGGTGCGCTGCGCTTTACCGGCATGGGAAAGAAGGAACTGTTGTGGCAATTGCATTTCAAGCTCAGCAACAACGCGGCAGTCCATGCAGAGCAACTGCTCTTTAATAGCCGTCGCTCCGATGCAAAATTGCCACAACTGGAACATCATTGGCTGGAAGATGCTTACGACGAATTGGAGCTGCTTGGATTTCCGCTTTGCAATCCGTTTCAATTAATTGATACAATGGGTATGTCCGATTACGCCTATTCAACAGCGGAACAATTAAGAGAATGTGTGCAAAGAGATATCCATATTCTCGGCTACAAGGTGGCATTGAAACCTACCGGAACCAGCAAAGGAGAAGGTATGTTTTTCGGGACGTTTTTGGATGAGCACGGACGCTTCATCGACACGGTTCATTTTCCCCCGGTGGCAAAGGCATATCCTGCCAGCGGTTGGGGTTTGTTTCACATACACGGAAAGGTGACAGAAGAATTTGGTGCTTATACGGTTGAAGTAAAATGGATAAAGCGCCTTGCATTATTGCCTGACCCCAGAGTTACCGATGGGCCTTCTCACCCTGCGCTGATGCGGAAGGGAAGTGGCAACGACCGTTGGGTGAACCGCACGTTGCATGGCAAGCCCAAACTAAAATGAAAAGTCCCGCACGGTGGCGGGACTCTTCGATGGTGTGGTTGCAATTCTTCTTTATTGCTTGATGAATTTCTTTTGTTGAATTCCTTCTACAGTGTTTGCCTGAATGAAGTATACACCGGGAGCCAATTGGCTAATGTCAACACGCTGCTGCATGGCATTCGCACGCTCAACGATTTTGCCGCTGATGTCTAAAATACTCACTTGCGATTGTGTGATGCCTTGAAGCATTACCTCATGCGATGCCGGATTCGGGAATACATCGAATGCGATGTTCTGAACGTTCGAAACTCCCACTTCATTCTCACCCTCAATGATGATGAGGTTTTGATTGATTGCAGGGTTCAGAATTTCGTCGGTGATGCCTGAAGGCCAGCAAACAGTAATGCGGTCGATTTGCTGGTCTTCTCCAATACCAAAGTGGCCGTTGAGTGTACTCATATATCGGAAACCTTCACCACTGCGGATGTCACGAATCTGTTGTCCGCTCGGCGAGTACAGCGTAACACGAGCACCTATGCCGTTTTTGTTGCTCACGGTTCCGCGCATATTCAGGGTAATAAAGTTGTTGCCGTTTGGAAAGTTCATGTAGGCAGTTCCTCCGGCCACCACATCGATGAAACCATCGTTGTTCAAGTCGCCCATGGGTCCAACACCAAATACCAGCTGACTGGGCGCAAAGGTCAAATTGCCTTGGTTTACCATCACTGCGTTTCCTGCGCCTATGATGTCAACGAAACCGTCGTTGTTGAAGTCGGCAGGAGCCCACTCGATTCCGGTGCTGGCGTAGGTGTCGAAACCTGACCCTGCTGTTTGATCCGTGAAATTTCCATTGCCATCGTTGATCATAACCTTGTGACCACCATTGGCAAATGAACTTGCGCCAACAACTACGTCCATATCGCCATCATTGTCGTAGTCACCCCATGCAGAAGACCAGGTCTGAACGTTATCAGCCAGACCAATTTCCGGTCCTACCTCAGTGTATGTGCCGTCGCCATTGTTGCGGTGCATTTGATTGATGTTGGCAGGGGAATCACCACCGCGGCATTTTGCGATAAACATGTCGATGTCGCAGTCGTTGTCGTAGTCGATCCATACTGAACCATAATTACCGCCATCGGGTGTGTCACCAAGGCCACCTTGATTCCATTCAAAGTTTTGTGTACCGTTGTTCATATACCAGATGTTGGGAGCAACGTCGTGACAAACGAATGCATCGAGGTTTCCATCCGCGTTCATATCGACCAGGTTCGAACGTTGACAGAAGATGTAGTTGCCATCGCTCGTTTCGTTGTAGGCCGTTCCCGCATCGTTGGCCCAGATGAAGCTGGCACCACCGCCACCGGCAAACAGGAGATCGTTGAACCCATTACCGTCCAAGTCACCGCCGCACATGCTCCATGAAGGGCTGTTGGCAACACCATCGGAAATCGTAATTGTCTGAGCGCTGAAAGTGCCGTCAGGCTGTTGATAGGCAACAGACAGGTTATCGCCATTTACTGCCACCAAGTCATCGAGGTAGTCGGCGTTCATATCGAGCACGGCCTGGGCACCAACGCTTACTGTAGTAGGTGTGAAATTGAGCAGGTTCACAATGGGGTCGGATACCGAGAGACTAAAGGTGAATCCGTTTGCTGTCCAGTAGTTGTCCCATACGATGGTATAGGTAACGCCCGCCTCCACGTTCATAGAGGCAATCGAACTGTAACCGGGGCCGCTGTCATCATCACCGCCAACGCAGGATAAATTGCCGCATGTGCCGTTATAGATATGCATGCGCGTATCTGTTGGTGTAACACCATCGACGTTCGAGCTAACCGTCATGTAATAGTCGGCATCGGGAGTGTAGGAGTACCATTCGGCGAATTCTGCGCCGCCTTGAGCACCGGAGCAGGTAACTGCCGGTATCTCGGTGCCGTTAACAACATCTACAATGTAATAGCCGGGCACAATGGTCAATGCCTCTGCGCAATTGTCTTGTGCAATTGCCGATTGGCAAAGCAACAAAAGGAAGGCACCCAATAAGTAGTGATTTTTCATTTCGGTTTGGTTTTTTGAAATTATGGACAGGTTGGGGTTAACGAGTTGATATAGGCATCGAGCAGAGCAACAGCCTCTTCGTGAATGACTGTTCTGCCAAACAACGGCATTCGGTATTGCTCTTGGGTCGTGTTCAAACGATAGTGCATCATGGAGCGATTCACGTTGCTGCGCGCTATGATGTGTGTGAGCTGAGGAGCTACATATTCTTCGGGAGTAACACAAATACCGAGGTTATCCGGGTTGGTGGTTTCGCTCCACGCCAAACGCAATGGCCTATAATCGCAATGGCTACCTTCGCGATGGCAATGTGAACAATTCATGTCAACATATGCACGCCAGCGATTTTCCAGCGTCTGTGTCTCGTCGGTCCAATCAACCACCGTTTCAATGGAGGTCGGATAGTCGCTGTTGAGATAGCCTACCTCCGCCCACTTCTGCAATTGATTTTTCAATCCGTCATCATACGAAATTGAGTTATTCAAATTTTGAGGTTTAGGGCCTATCGGTGTTGCGGCCTCGTTGAATTTATGACAGGTGTAGCATTCTACTTCACTTGGAATTCGGTAGTTCACGGTATGGATTTCTCCTTGAGGATCCATCCATTCAACGTTTTGGTAGGAACCTTCCAGATCGAAGGTCGCTTCGGTTTGCTCATCGTTCCAGATGTAATCGGCAAACTTCCATTCGCCATTTTTCTTGTAGAGCAAACGGGTCTCAATCACTTTTCTAACCCCAAGTGGTTGCACATTGTCGTAGTAGAAGTTCTTGATCATTACGGTGCCTTCCGGGAAGTCTACGACTTCTCGATCCGTTACGAATTCAGCACTTGCACCCTCGGGCATCCAGATGAAGCGCTTCTTTTTGGCGTAGTCCGAGAATAGGGGTGTTATCACATCATAAGGAAGGACGCGTTCATTCGGGTGAAGATGCACCATCGTATCCACAAAGAAACGGTAGTCGGAAAGCTTGGGATAAGGCACTTCGTTCAGGTTGAAACGCACTCCCGTCTCCGGCACCGGCATAGGCTCATCGGTGTCGGGCTGGTCATCGTCTTTTCGGCAAGCCATCAAAGCCACGATTATCAAAAGCAGCATGGACAGGGTTCGAGATTTCCACCTCATTTTCTTTTCATCCTTTTAAATTGCAGGTGTTCAAATGTATTTCAAAGACTGCATTTTTCGTGAGAAGGTTGTATCAAACATTGGAATCGCAAATGAAATCGAAAGCAATACCCGATTTAGCCCATCAAATTAAACAATTCAATCGCATGTTGAGCATCGAAACACGATTGCCGAAGGGTGTTTCAGTGCTGAATCCATTTAAAAATGATGAACGGGTTTTCGAATGGTCGGATGCCTTTTACAATCGCTTTTATGCAGATTGTAACAAGCGGAAGCTCATACTCGGCATCAATCCCGGCAGGCTAGGAGCCGGGCAAACGGGAATCCCATTTACCGATACAAGGCGGTTGTATGAATACATGGGTATAGGAGCTTCTGATAATTTGATTCACGAATCGAGCAGCGCATTTATCTATCGAATGATTGAAGCCTATGGTGGTGTAGACGTTTTCTACCGGCGTTTTCTGATTTCTTCCATTTGTCCTTTGGGCTTTGTGATGGAGAAGAAAGGCGGTTCGGTAAACTTCAATTACTACGACAGTCCAGCATTACAGCAGGCGGTGACTCCTTTCATAGAGAAATGCATGGAAAGCCAATTGTCGTGGCCCATTTGTCGCGATGAGGTTTTTTGTTTGGGAACAGGAAAAAACAAGGCTTTTCTGGAAGGCCTGAATGAAAAACACGGTTGGTTTAAACGCGTGGTGCCGTTGGAACACCCTCGGTACATCATGCAATACAAATCGAGTCAGGTCGATGCTTACATCGCAAAATACTTGCTGGCATTGGGTGAGTCCTAACTTTTTTCCGAGACGCTTGTTTAGGAGTGTAATATTGCAGCCATGGAAAAAGTTGGGTCATTGCGGAAATTAGATACGATTGCAGACGCTCTCGAAGATATTCGCATAGGTAAGTTGGTGATTGTGGTCGATGATGAAGATCGGGAAAACGAAGGAGACTTCATTGTTGCTGCAGATAAGGTGACTCCCGATACCATCAACTTCATGTCGAAACATGGTAGAGGTTTGATCTGCGTAGCTGTTACAGATGAAATTTGCAGCGCGCTGGACCTGGACATGATGGTTACCAACAACACCGACCCCCACAAAACAGCGTTTACGGTTTCCATTGATTTGCTTGGACATGGTTGCACTACAGGTATTAGCGCGCATGATAGAGCTAAGACCATTCAGGCCTTGGTTACTCCCGGTTTCAAGCCATCAGATTTTGCACGCCCCGGTCATATTTTTCCGTTAAAGGCAAAGAATGGCGGAGTGTTGCGACGCACCGGTCATACTGAAGCTGCGGTCGACCTCGCTCGATTAGCGGGGCTTGCCCCTGCGGGCGCTATTGTCGAAATTATGAACGACGACGGCACGATGGCCCGTTTGCCTCAGCTTTTTGAAATTGCAGATCAGTTCGGGTTAAAGTTGATTTCGATTCGCGATTT
>CALQJP020000089.1 GCA_943330925.2 Chryseobacterium gleum | reverse complement strand
AGTTTCATGGAGCGAAGATATTACATAGGTGATAGGTGATAGGTGATAGGTGATAGGTGATAGGTTATAGGTGATAGGTTATAGGTGGTAGGTGATGGTGATGGTGATGTGAACCAACTACCAAAAACCTAACAACTAAGACCTAATACCTATCACCTATAACCTATTCTCTACTACCTACCCCCTTCATACTCCACCGTCACAATCACTTCATTGCGTCTGCACAAAAACTGATACGGTGCGTTGTAGCCCAAGAAACGGAAATGACCGCTGTGCTTGATGCCCATTTCCTGCAGTGCCTGCTCGAGGCGGGCTGTGTGCTTCTGAATGTCTTTGTCGGATGCATAGCCGCCAAATTGAATGGCAGCAACGTATTCCGGTTTGGTAGTCGAGAGGTGTACGGAAGGATCATTGGGCTTCGGTAAATTCTCGGGAGTCATGCCCTCAGGCATTACAAAACTCATGGTCGAACCCGTTTCGCTTATGTCCATGTGCACCGGTGCAGTCATGGCGATGGACATGCCGTCCTGATTTCCACCGAAAATATAACCAGCCAATTTCCTGAACCCCGGTGAGGCAACATCCTTGTAGGTGGAGGCCGTGGTCATCACGGTAGCAAGCGTGGCCGCAGGATAATAGCGAATTTCAAAGTCCTTCTCCTTCTTAACAACGGTGTAAGGTTGCTTTTCTGTTTTGTTGGAAGCCATAAGCGTGAAGAGTTGGGTGATGGTGGGAATAAGTATTACCAGCAATACAACCAAGAGGATTTTCTTTTTCATAATTCTTACCGATAACGATGCAAAAAAACGAGAAGCTTTTTTGAATAGCTCTGATGCGAAGCATTTAAACAACTCAAGAATATCATTGTTCCAAGTCGATTTCAAAAAAAACGTTTCCCACTGAGAATAATGTCCTTTTAATTATATTGCTCACCTAATCAAAACCAAATCAAATGAAAAAACCTGTACTCTTTCTTTCTATGCTCGGCATGAGCCTGGGCGTTTCAGCTCAAAACGTGATATTCGAAGACAACTTTGACTCCTACGCACCCGATTTGGGTGTTGCAGAGCAAAGCCTTGTTTGGGACACTTGGGACGGATCAGCAGGAGCTGATGGCGCTGTATCTAACGCATTTGCTTTCAGCGGTGCCAACAGTGCAAAAATCGAAGGCATGGCAACCGACCTTGTGCTCCCTATTGGCCCCTACTCATCCGGAAAGTACGATTTGAAATTCAAAATGTATCTTACCGATGCAGGCGGATACTTCAATCTTTTGCATCAGTGGAGCGCTACTTCCACTACCTACGAATGGGGTTGTGACGTGTTCTTTGCAGTTGACGGAACTGTTACCTGGGTAACAGGAGGTGCGCCCGGTGGTGATACTTCTGTTGCTCTCAACGAATGGTTTGATGTGCAAGTAACAGCCGACTTGGATATGGACATGGGCTATATCTACATCAACGGCGTTGTAGTAAACAGCTGGCAGTGGTCGCTCAACAATGCGAATGGCGCAGCAGGTCAAAACATATTGGCTGCAGCCGACTTCTTCGGCACCAACGATGCCGGAGGCGAAGGTCTTTACTACATCGACGATGTGCAATTGATTGAAAGCACAGGTGTTTACACAGAAGAAGTGAACGCTGCCAACATAGGCATGTGGCCCAACCCGGCTAACGACCAATTGAACATTGCATTGCCATCTTCAACTCAGTCAGCGAATGTTCAGATTTTCGATGCTCAAGGTCGTGTTGTTGCCAACACATTGGTGACTACTACCACTCAGAACATCGACATCAATTCATTGGAAGCAGGCATCTACACCGTGCGCGTTGTTTGCGGTGAGCAGGTGTATGCGCAGAAGGTGGTTGTTGAGTAAATAGTGAAATGGTGAAATGGTGAAAGGGTGAAGGGGTGAAGGGGTGAAATGGTAACTAGTAACCATATCACTATTTCACTCTTTCACCCTTTCACTTTTTCACTCTTTCACCCTTTCACTCTTTCACCCCTTCACTTTTTCACTCTTTCACCCCTTCACCCCTTCACCATTTCACCCTTTAACTATCCCGCAATAGATACCCCTATCAACTGACCAATACCATACGTGATCGCCGCGGCAGCCAAGCCGAACAGCACTTGGCGCATGCCCGACTTCCACATGCTTTTTCCGGTGAATAGTGTGATGGAAGCACCAATCAAAAACAATCCAACTGAACTGGCGGCCACACTCAGTAAAATAGCGGTGTAACCTTCGGTGAAGAAGAATGGGAAAAGTGGAATGATTGCTCCAATTGAAAAAAGGAAGAAGGAATACAGAGCAGCTTCCATCGAAGAGCCTTCCAGTTCCTCCGGGTTGATGCCAAGTTCTTCGCGCACCAAAAAGGCGTGTGCCTTCGATTTATCCAACACGATTTCGCGCGCCATTGCATTTGCCTGTTCATCGGGAATTCCTTTAGCGATATAGATAAGCGCTATCTCACGAATCTCGCCTTCAGGGTTCGTCTCCAATTCATCCATTTCAATATCCATCTGGTTTTCGTATAGCTCTTGCGAGCTTTTCACCGAAATCCACTCACCCAGCGCCATGGAGAGGGCTCCTGCCAATAGCCCGGCGCTGCCGGCCAACAGCACATCGTTACCACCTTGGGTAGCGCCTGCCACACCCATGACCAAGCTGAAATTTGAAACCAATCCGTCGTTACCACCCAACACGGCCGCGCGAAGTGCATTGCCACCAACAGAGCGATGTTTTTTTTCAAAACGCGCAACGCTTGGACCCGATATGTTGGCATTACTATCCAGCAAAGAGCGCAGAATGCGGACGTGGTTTGTCTCTGAACCGGAAATAGGCAGTTGCGACTTCATCTTACTCGCAATAACCGCATTGGAAATACTTTTTTCTGTATCCATCAAAACGCCCAGGACATACTCATAACCGAACGTTTTACCAATACGATGAAGCACTCTAGCCCGCATAGAAGGCGATGGCTTGGTAAGCCCACCGCTTGATGGCTGCTTCCGAAGAAATGCCTCTGCATGCCCCATTTCAATTTCACTCATTTGACGGAAGACCTTCGCGATAACCTCATCCTTTTCGTTATCGGCCAATACGCCGTATAAATAGGACGCATCAATTTCCGTTTGAACACTTTTGAGAGTGGGAGCCATAGTGATTGGGTGTAATAAAAACGAAAATAGATAGATGCATTCACTTTCGTGAATCACCTAATAGAATCATGATAAATCTCAAAGGAGACAATTTACTTGGCTCGACCTTCCATGCGCTGCGCCAGCAAATAGATTACCGCCATGCGCACAGCAACACCGTTTTCGACCTGATCGAGAATGATGCTCTGGTCGCTGTCGGCTACGTCGCTGGTGATTTCTACTCCGCGGTTGATGGGGCCCGGGTGCATGACAACGATTTTCTTGGAAAGGCTGTCGAGCAGTGACTTGTCGAGGCCATACTGCATGCTGTATTCACGCAGCGATGGGAAATAAGCTACTCCGGCATCCTGACGCTCAAGCTGGATGCGCAGCATGTTCGCTACGTCACACCATTCAAGGGCATTGCGTAGGTTGTGTTCCACCTTTACACCAAGGCTTTCAATGTGCTTCGGAATGAGCGTGGTTGGACCACACACCATGACTTCCGCGCCTAGCTTTTTCAAGCAGTAGATATTTGAAATGGCTACGCGCGAATGGGTAATATCACCCACTATAACGACCTTCTTCCCTTCAACGCTGCCGAGCTTCTCACGAATGGAATACGCATCGAGCAACGCCTGTGTGGGGTGCTCGTGTGTGCCATCGCCGGCGTTGACAATCGATGCTTCGATATGACGGCTGAGGAATACGGCGGCTCCGGGTGAGGCATGACGCATAACCACCATGTCAACCTTCATCGCTAAGATATTGTTGACGGTATCGACCAAGGTTTCGCCTTTTTTCACCGATGAACTACTCGCAGCGAAATTGACCACGTCAGCACTCAAGCGCTTTTCTGCCAACTCAAAACTGAGTCGTGTGCGCGTTGAATTTTCAAAAAACAGATTGGCAACAGTAATATCACGCAACGATGGCACCTTCTTGATGGGCCTGTCCAACACCTCCTTGAACTCGTCGGCCTGAGAAAAGATGAGCTCAATGTCGGCACGCGTCAGGTCTTTGATGCCCAATAGATGCTTTACACTTAATCCTCTTTGCTCAGTCACTTTCATATTGTTCATTCGGTTAACAACATTACTTTATCCTCAACCCCATCTTTCTTCCACATCACCCTTACCTGCTGGTTGTCGTAGCTATCTACACTCTTGCCAACATACTTCGGCTCAATAGGCAGTTCACGAGTAAAACGTCGTTCTACCAGCACGAGCAATTCAACGGTGGCAGGACGGCCATATTCTAGAATCCCTTCCAAACCGGCTCGAATGGTTCGCCCGGTATACAATACATCGTCTATAAAAATTACACGCTTACCCTCCAATGAAAATGGAATGTCTGTCTTTCTTGCAATCAGAGGCTTATCGTGAATGCGAAAGTCATCGCGGTAAAAAGTAGGATCCACAACACCATATGAAATAGTGGTCTTCGGCTGCATCACTTTGAGCTGTTCCACAATGCGTTCAGCCAGAAACACGCCACGGGGCTGCATGCCGATGATTACAGATTCACTAAAGTCGTTGTGATTTTCAATTAACTGACACGACAACCTGGTAATGATCAGGTGCAAGAGCTTGCTGTCGATCAGAGTAATTTGACGCATTTCGAGCGCGAAGATAATGAAAGGGGAGTTCGATTACGAATTACGGATTACGAATTACAGAATATCTGTAATTCGTAATCCGTAATCTATAATCTAAGATCATTGTAACATCAGTCACCATTACTCCCTCTCTCATCACCTTAATTCGCCAAAAAAAACCGCATGAAATTCATTAATGTCCTTCTTGTTTCGTTCATTTCAAGCACAGCGTTGTTCGCTCAAATTCCGGGGGGGTATTCTGTTTCTCTGGAGGCATTGGAAATTCCGGGAATCGTTGGGCTTCACTCCTACTCTTTCGGAACAGCCGACGGCAAATGGCTTGTTTTGGGTGGACGACGCGATGGACTTCATGCCCGTCAGCCTTTCAATGCTTTTCCCGAGAGCATGAACAACAATGAACTCTTTGTGATAGATCCACTGGCCGAACAAGTATGGTCGAGCGCAATCAGTTCGCTCCCCCCCTCCATACAAGAACAACTACAATCCACCAATGCGTGCTTTCACCAAAAGGGCGACACCCTCTACATCGCCGGTGGATATGCCTACTCCGCAACCGCAGGCGACCATATCACATTTCCAAATTTGCTTGCTATCCCGGTGAATGATGTAATCGAACAGGTCATACAAGGCTCATTACAAACGAGCTCATTCATTCAAGTGACCGATTCATTTTTCGCCGTAACAGGCGGACGCATGGTTCAAGATGGCAGTCGTTTGCTACTTGTCGGCGGACATCGGTTTGATGGCAACTACAACCCCATGGGAATGCCGACGTATACACAAACTTACACGAATGCCGTGCGCTCCTTTACTCCGATTCACAGTAATGGCGCTATAGAGATCACAGGTGAAGAAACCCAGACCGATGAATTTCATCTTCACCGCAGAGATTACAATCTAATTCCATACGCTCTTCCAAACGGAGACGACGCTTATTACATTTCCAGTGGTGTCTTTCAGCCCAATGTCGATTTGCCTTTTCTATATCCGGTAGAAATATCCGGCGGTGAGATAACCCCAAGAACGGAATTCAACCAATACCTCAGCAATTACCATTGCCCAACAGTGAGTCTATACGATGGCTCCGCAACTCACACGCTTTTCTTCGGTGGTATGAGCAGATACTACTATCAGAACGGATCGATGGTTCAAGACGATCAAGTACCCTTTACACGCACCATCAGCATGTTTTCTAGAAACAGCATCGGTGAATACACCGAATCATTGCTGCCTGCAGAAATGCCCGGTTTAAAAGGTGCAGGCGCAGAATTCATCCCTAATGAATTGCTTTTGCAATCCGATGGCGGAGTAGTATTCATGAGCGACATACAACAAGACACCGTCCTTTTAGGCTACATCTATGGAGGCATTCAATCGACTCAAATTAACCCATTCAATTCCAATCAAACCTCAGCGACATCTGCAGACGATGTTATCTACAAAGTATTGCTGTCAAGGAGCAGCACAGCAATCGAAACTATACCTTCACAGACCAATTGGAAAGCGCTTGCCATCTTCCCAAACCCTGCTAAAGATTTCATTCGCTTCCCGTGCGAATGGGATCGAACTGATGGAGCTTTCTTTTACTTGTTGGACAACCAAGGCAAAATGGTAGATACCGGTAGTTGCGATGCTTGGAAACAGTCAGGAGGTTATTGCGAATACAAACTTCCAGCCTCACTTTCAGGACAACCACTTGAATTGATTATCGCTACTCGGAACAATCAGATGTGGAGCGGAAAATTCATTAAACAATAAAACCTAACCACTACAGACTATGGACGTATCATTCTGGGACACCCGATATGCCGAAAAAGAATTTGCCTATGGCCAAGAACCCAATCAGTACTTTCAGGAAAAATTGATTTCACTATCACCCGGAAAACTGCTGCTTCCGGCAGAAGGTGAAGGCAGAAACGCCGTTTATGCGGCTCAACTTGGATGGGACGTAACCTCCTTCGACATGAGTGAATCCGGCAAGCGCAAAGCACTCGAACTGGCATCAGCGCAGAATGTAAACCTCCGATATGAAGTAATAAACGCGAAGGATTACCTTCAAAAATTCAACGACTCTTTCGATCTGGCTGTGTTTTGCTTTACCCATTTCCCGGGATCTGATCGCATAGCATTGCACCAACAACTGGTCAATCGTGTTCGACCTGGAGGATATATAATCTTTGAAGGTTTTGCCAAAGGCCACGAGCGATATAATGAAAAGCAACCCGAAGTGGGCGGTCCGAAAGATCCCGACATGTTATTCTCGGAGAATGAATTGAAAACAATCCTCGAGGGATTTGACATTCTGGAATTGAAAACAACGGAAGTTCAATTATCGGAGGGGAAATACCATCAAGGGCTTGGGCTAGTTGTAAGAGCCTTTGCTGTAAAACCTTGACTGAAGCAATTTCAGAACGATTGAAACGAATTACTCCACCATATAAATATTAGCCGTTACATTCAGCCAATCTCCATCCCAATGGCTCTGAACAATGCGCGCGAAAAACAGTTTACCGGCATCCATCAAGCGGGAACAAACCAAATTGAGATTGGCAGGAACGTACCCCACTTTCACGTCATCGACATATAAAGCAATGGCGTGCTTATCATACTGATTGCCCGGCTCGCGCTTCATGGTGAGCACTTGCTCGGCAACCATTTGATCGCTCACTTTCTCGAGATCCTTCGCATAACTTGTTCCTGCCACAGTAATCTCCAGTAGAAATATCTCTTGCTTAAATGGAGAAATGCCACTCTGACCTTTACTGAGCAGGGCCAACAATCCGGGAGTTATGGGTACAATCGAATTATTCATCTTCTAACAAATCGAGTATGGTCTGCTGCTTCGCAATCTCTGAAACAACGTTGTCAATTTCATCTTGAATCTCTTGCCTGCGTTTCGTCAATTGCTCCTCATCGTATAGCAATGACTTCGCATTGAATGGAAAGGCCTGCTCCAGCTTTTTCATCTTTTCCTTTAAGTCCGCAATATTCTTTTCCAACTGATCAATGCGCCGACGCTTCTCGTCAGAAGAATGCGTGAGAATATCTGCATTGCCGCCTTCATTCAAATACAACAAGATGCTTTGAAGCTCTTGAAGATTTTGTAAATCGTATGCGGCCTTTACCTTGATGAAGAGATCCTTCTCCTCCTCCGTTTGTCCGGGATTCACATCGGGGTGAAGTCTGCGGCACAAGACATAAAACACTTCCTTCAACTTCTTGGAATCCTCCTCCGACAGTAACGAAGAAAGCACCTTCTGTGCAGAATCCACCGCTTGCGACTGCTCTGCAATTTGCTTGTAATACTTCTCCAGTCGCTTTTCAATTTCCTGATTGATCGCAGCCCAATCGGGCTTTTCATTTCGATTGATAGCTGCCTGTATCAAAGAAATCTTCATTTTGATGCGCGACAACTCTGTCTGACTCTCAAGCAGCTCCAGTTGCATTCCTCCGAGCCTATCCAAATACACCGAGGTGAGAATAGGTGCCTCGTCTTCCACCATTGTCTTATGTTGAATGTAGACTTGCGT
>CALQJP020000088.1 GCA_943330925.2 Chryseobacterium gleum | reverse complement strand
TAAAAACAAAATGAAATTAAGCATTGAAAAACAGCCTGTGATCCTTCTGCACTCCTCATTAGATAACGATCAAATTGAAAAGGAATGTTTGGATTTGGGCATTCGCTTTCGTTTAAGCAAACCCGTAAAAAGCAGCGATTTATTCAATTATCTGAATAATATATTCCAGGAGAATAGCACTGGCCATGATAAAGTGATTATTGAAGTCCCCAAAGCAGACGATGCTCGCGGAGGGTTTAAAATATTGGTAGCAGAAGACGTTTTTTTAAATATGGTCTTAATCAAGGCCATGCTTTCGGAGCTTGGTTTTACGGATGAAATTGTTGAAGCTAAAAACGGTATTGAGGCTATAGAAAAATACCAACAACAGAGCCCTGATTTGATTTTAATGGACGTGCACATGCCTGAGCTTGATGGGATAAGAGCGACCAAAAAAATCAGGGAAATTGAATCATTCACTGGCAATAAAGTTCCAATAATAGCACTCACTGCCGGCGCTCTTAAAGAAGAGAAAGAGAAGTGTTTTGCGAATGGAATGAACGACTTTTTAAGCAAACCGTTGACACCGGAGAAGCTTTTGGCAATGATCAATAAGTATCTGATAAAGGGAAAGAATCCAAATGAATCAATTCATCTTTCGGAATCTGAAAGTGAAATCCATATTTCTTATCAAGAATTGATGAATTCATTTAACAATAAATCAATTATTAAAAAAGTACTGAATATAGCCCTTCAAGATGTACCGGTTCAAATACTTGAACTAGAGGAGGCTTGCAAGGAAAAGCAACCCGAAAAGATTCATTCAGCAGCACATAAAATAAAGGGATCCTCAAGCTATCTGCGATTCAATCTTTTAGCAGAAATTGCCGCCAAAATAGAAGGCGAATCAATGGATGCTTGGAACGATCATATAGTATTACACTTATCAGAACTCAAGGCTGAATGGGAGCTCGTCAAGAAAATTATCGAAAGTAAATTAGCACAACCATCCCAAACAATTTGAGCGAGGGTGTTCAGAGTGTATTGAATTGTTGGATACTCGATTTTCAAACACGTTAGTGGACGGTGGGGGGGGCTTTGGGTCTATACGTTTTGCTTTTGTTTCTGCTTCGTTCATTGTTCTGTGTGTTCATATTCTTCGGCTATCATCCATTTTTCTCTTAAACGAAAAGCAGGAATAGTTTGCCTTTTGGCCTTATTGGCAGCCACATTTGCTTTTATGTTGTTTTGGCTCGCCCAAACCGAAAGCGGAATTACTTTTTTTGCCGTAAGTAAGGTAATGCGTTTGTGTAATGTTTCTTGTAAGAGCAGGGCAAACAATTCGGTAAAACCACCAAATTTCAGCGTAGATTGATATTTGGTAAACAGCGGATAGTATGCGGTGTTTTTGTTTTTGTTTTGAATGATGATAGGAGGAAAACCAGCGTTCATGAGTTGCAGGTTGATAAGCACCCTGCCCATTCGCCCATTGCCATCCACGAAAGGGTGAATGGTTTCAAATTCGGCATGAAAGTGAGCAATGGCATCTAAAAAATAGGTGGTTTTATGTTGGTTGTAATTATCTACTAAATCTTGCATAAGTGTGGACACAAACTGCGGATTTGCACCCAGGTGATTTCCAACTCTCACCCATTCTTTGCCAATGCGGAAACGCCCTGCTATACTATCATCAATGTGCGTAAGCAGGGTTTTGTGCAAACCTAAAATTAGTTTTATGGTAAGTTTGTGTTCGTCCTTTTGCAACAAGGTTTCAGTAAGTTTTGCCAGGTTTTTGGCTTCGTAAATTTCCCGCACATTTACGTTGCGCTCTAAGCTGTCACCTGCCAAAATCTTTTCAGTATCTTCAAGGGTAAGTGTTGAATTTTCAATAGCGTTGGAGTTGTAAATCATTTCGGGAATTTCGGCACGGGCTATTTCTTTAAGCAAGGTTTCGTTGCCTTCTGCCAGAGAGGTGTATTGCTTATGCAAGCCCTCTATTTTATTTTTTGTGGTTTGGTTTATCATTTCTATGCCGCCCAACTTACCGTGAAAAGTATTGCCAATTTACTACTTTTCACGGTAAATGCTCACGGGTACGCTATTGCCTCTGGAAATGCCATTGGCAAGATTGATTTGTTCCATACTTCAAAATCTGCTATTTCTTTTTTGCGGGTGGTTGGCGTTCTGGAGCTCTTGTCTTGAGATGTCCCGCATGTGTGTGGGCAAGGCAATAGTGCTTACACGCTGTTGCATGCTGTTTATTCTTTCAAAAACCCATATTCAAAAACCCTTGGGTCAATTTTATCTGCTAGGATTTTGAGTTTTAAGCGTAAGGTGCTAATGAGTTTCATGCAGAGAGCTGCAGAAATAGAGAGTGTTACTATTTTTCTTGTTTACATTTGAAATGTTAACACCGAAAATAGTAACACGTTCGTTCTATGAAGCAAGCAAAAAAGAAAATCGGTGCGCTGGCCGAGGTGCTGCTGATGAAAAAGGGTGATCTGCTATCGCTCTTGAAGTTGAGTCGCCCACATGCTCATATGATCGAGACCGGCAAACGGTCGATGCCTTCAGATGCGAGTTTCATGATGACCAATTTACTCGTGGCACTGGCGAAGTCGGAGAAGGTTGCCCCGCAGCAGTCACCATTTTCGGCAGCACAGCGGAAGGAAATTCAGCGCCGCATCAGTGAGTTGAACTATAAAATTCAACAATCAACCCGCAGTATTAAACGATTGACAGCAGAGGAAGCCCAACGGATGAAAGCCTTGCATGCACTGGAACTGTGGGAGCCGGATTCTTGGCAAATACCTGCTCAACGTAAGATAGGGGAGGTATGGAGGAATTTTCACATCCGCAGGCTGCAGGCCATGACCACCACCATGGAGCTTTCAGCCGCTCAGGCTCGTTTGGCCGGATTGAAGGCCGAACTGGAACACTGGAAACTACTGCTTACATGAGCTAATCAGATTGATACCGGCATTTGGCGATTAAAATCTCATCGCATTTCTGCGCCTTTGCGGTTCAAAACAAAAAACTCACAACTCCAGCATATCGATAATCCTCACCAGATCATCGTCGGTGGCGAAAGGAATCTCGAGTTTGCCAATACCGTGTTCGTTGCGTGCCAGCTTGGATTTCTTGCCAAACTTCAAACGCAAGTCGGCTTGCATCTTTTGGAACTCGAGCGGTAGCACAACCTTCTCTGTTTTGAATAGTTTCGGTGTATCGTCTTCTTTGGCGAGTTCTTCCACCTTGCGCACGCTGAGGTCTTTCTCGAGTATAAGCTTGTAAATCTTCAGCTGCTTGGCTTCCGGCTCGCAGTTGATGAGCGCGCGGGCGTGGCCCATGGAAATGCGCTTTTCGATAATGCCTATTTGGATTTCGGGCGGAAGCTTCAGCAAGCGAACGTAATTCGTTACTGTAGTGCGGTCTTTACCCACACGCTCCGCAAGCTTCTCGGTGGTAAGATTGCATTCGTGCATGAGGCGCTTGTAGCTGATGGCTACTTCGATGGCATTGAGGTTTTCGCGTTGAATGTTCTCTACCAATGCCAACTCGAGCATGTTCTGGTCGTTGGCGGTGCGCACATACACAGGAACTTCTTCCAATCCGGCCATTTGTGAGGCGCGGAAGCGGCGTTCACCGCTGATGATTTGGAATTTCTGTGCAGATACTTTACGAACCGTTATCGGCTGAATGAGACCCAGCTCCTTGATGCTCTGCGACAATTCGCGCAGGGCAGTAGGATCAAATTCTTGTCGTGGCTGAAAAGGGTTGGCTTCGATTTGCGATATACGCAGCACCGAAATAGGACCGGCTACGTTGCCCACTTCTGCAGCAGGCAGTATTTCCGGCAAATCTGCTACGGCTGTATCCAATGCTGCATTTGCTGGCGCACCTTCCTTCACCGTCTTGGAAGCATTCTCTAACAGGGCGCTCAATCCGCGACCCAAAGCGGGTTTCTTAGCCATTTTCGATATTGATAAATTTCTCTTCGTTGCTCATGTTGGTCATCGAGTTCTTTTGCAGAACCTCACGCGCCAGATTCAGATAATTCACAGAACCTTTGCAGGCTGCATCGTGCATGAGAATGGTCTGTCCGAAGCTTGGCGCCTCACCCAAAGTGGTGTTGCGATGAATGATGGTGTCGAAAACCATTTCCTGGAAGTGCATTTTCACTTCTTCTACCACCTGGTTGCTCAGGCGCAGACGTGAATCGTACATCGTGAGCAAAATGCCTTCGATGGTAAGGTCGGTATTGAGCTTTTGCTGAACGATTTTGAGGGTGTTCAACAATTTGCCCAACCCTTCCAATGCAAAGTATTCGCATTGAACCGGAATGATAACCGAATCGCTGGCAGTAAGTGCGTTTACGGTTATTAAGCCAAGTGAGGGAGAGCAGTCAACGATGATGAAGTCATATTCATCGCGAAGTTTGTTGAGCGCGTTGCGCATCATGTATTCGCGGTTGGTCGCGTTGATGAGCTCTATTTCTGCACCCACCAGATCGATGTGAGCGGGGATGAGAAACAAGTTCGGGTTTTCGGTATTGAGTACCAGATCTTTTGGGTGAATATCGTTCACCAGGCATTCGTAGATGCCGGCTTTGATACTCTTCGGATCGACACCCACACCGCTGGTGGCGTTGGCCTGCGGATCGGCATCCACCAAGAGAGTTTTGTACTCCAACACGCCCAAGGCTGCTGCCAGGTTAATAGCTGTGGTGGTTTTTCCTACGCCGCCTTTTTGGTTAGCGATGGTAATGATTTTACCCATTTTCGATCTGGTTGTGTAAGTGTTTATTTGATGTTTCACGCAAGGTTTTTCATGCGTGGAACGCTACGAAAGTATAGTGGAACAAAGCGTTTCACGGTTTCACGAGCGGTAAAGTTGTGCACACGCCAATTGTGAGTTGAGTGTTGATAAGTGAGCTGCCTGCACTGAAAATTAGGAGGTTGAATACGCTCTACCGGGTGATGTCGATTGGGGTAGGGGGTGATTTGTGTTGAAAAAGGATTGGCCATCCTTCAGATGAACCTTATGGCTGTCCTGTTGTTAAAAGCTACAGTGATAACAGTTATTATTTCAACCAACCGAAAGGGAAGCACGACCGCGAAAGTGGCGGTTACCGTTGCCGAACTCATTGAAAAGCAAGGTGAGGAAACACGCGTATTGGATTTGTCCAAACTGCCGTCCGATTTTTTTTCTCCAACGATGTATGCCGATCGTTCACCCGTATTTCTGCAGCTCTTTCACGAGTATATCGAAGCAGCGCGCCATCTCGTTTTTGTCATTCCGGAATACAACGGCTCATACCCTGGGGTGTTGAAGTTGTTCATCGACGGATCGCCTGTAAAGTCCTTTTGGAACAAGCATGCCAGTATGATAGGTTTGAGCGACGGGCAGGCGGGCAACACGCGCGGACAGGACCATCTCACGGGGGTTCTGCATTACTTGAAAATGCACGTGCATTATCATAAACCCAAGTTATCGGGTATCTCCAAGGCACTCGATGCAGACGGGAAGCTCATCCATGAGCAATACATCAAGCAACTCGAAGAACATGTTGCGTTGATTATGACCTAGCCTCGGCTTCGCTCGGCTACCGACCCTCGGCTTCGCTCGGCTACCGACCCTCGGCTCCGCTCGGCTACCGACCCTCGGCTGCGCTCGGCTACCGGGCCTCGGCTTCGCTCAGCCTCGACTTCGCTCGGCTACCGCGCTTCGGCTACGACTGCGCTCAGCCTCGGCTACGCTCGGCTACCGGGCCTCGGCTACGCTAGGCTTCGCTCGGCTACCGACCCTCGGCTACCGGGCCTCCACTGCGGAAGAATACCTTCGGTTTCCACCCCATTCGTGCATTCGTGTCAAAATCTACCACCCAAATTACAATGGCTCGTAGATGAAGCTCCTTATTACTACCTCATGCTCGAGCTGATTGTTGGGGCCTATAGATGTGTAGGGAAGAGTCCACAGATTCATGCGGGCGTTTGTTGTTTCACCGGGCGCGGGTATAACGATGGGAAGGGAAGTCTGCCCGCCGTCAATCTTCACGCGTGGCGGATGATTCAAATCGAAATCCCAGGTTGCAATAGGTGTTCCTTCGGCCTTGTCGCCTTTGTAGCTAGCCCAGGTGATGAGGGTGTCGGTCCAGGTGAAGGTGTGGGTAGTAACACCGCGCAAATCTTCTTCTGCAATTTCACGCTCGCGTGTGCGCTCAGCGAAAAAGCCTCCAAAGGAAACGGGCTGCACAGAAAAGGTAGTGGGCGCTGTGCTTGTTGAGTCACCCCACTTGGCAAATTCGATATCCACTTCGCTGTTGCCGTCGGTGTAAAACGTGTTGTTGTCCCATGTGAACAGTCCGAATACTACGTTCTCTGAAAAACTCATAGGGTCGGCTTGGATGGTCCAGGTGTAAGTGCCATAACCAAGATTGTCGCGGCCCACTACTTCCGACGAATACCATACTTCGTTGTGCTTGGCAATCGTTAGGTGCAGCCAGCCGTTTTCATCGACCCACACGTCGTCATACAGCCGCGAAAACATATTGGGGCCCGGTCCCATAGGTTCCAATCCCCACTTTACATCCCATGTGCGTCCGGCAAAGGTTACCACATCGCCCACACGCCCAAGAACATCTTCGGGCTTCGATTGCTTGCAGCCTAAGCCAAGCAATACAAGTACAATAAAAATATACGATTGGATTTTCATTAGGGTAGATATTGAATGGTTGCAACCTTGTCGCCAATCAGGATGTCGAATTGGCCCGGCTCAGTAACGCTCTTCAGATCTTTATTGATGAAGGCAAGGTCTTCTTTTGTTAGAGTGAAAGTATAGGTCGCTGACGTTCCTGCTTTGATGAGCTGCTTGTCGAACTTACGCAGTTTGCGCACGGAGGGCGTGATAGACGCTACATGGTCGCGGGTGAACAACAGCACGCTCTCGCGGGCATCGAATTTCCCGGAGTTCGCTACATCGACGCTCACGGAAATGCTGCCGTTTCCTTTGATTTCATTCGATGAAAACTTCAACTCGCCATAGGTCAAGGTTGAGTAATTCAGTCCGAATCCGAAAGGCCACTCGGGTGAATAGGCCGTATTGCCAAACTTCGGATCGAGTGTTTCGCTGAACTTGTGATCATAAGTGAGCAACGATTGTTCGTGCGCAGGATAGGTAAACGGAAGCTTGCCCGATGGGTTTACGTCGCCCACCAGTATGCGCGCCAAGGCATCGCTGCCTAGGTCGCCGGGTTGATAGGCCATGACCACGGCATTGCAAAGAGGTACGATGTCGTGTACGATACGCGGACGATTTTCAACCAACACCAACACAATGGGCTTGCCTGTTTTGCTCAGTCGCTTTACCAACTCACGCTGAGCATCGGGCATGCGCAGGTCTTCAATGTCGCCGGGCTTTTCGGTGGAAGGCAATTCGCTAAGGCATACAACAATCACATCGCTTGTGCGGGCTTTAGCGACAGCTTCCTCGACATTGGATAAACTGTCGAGGGTAGATCCTTCAGTAAACGTCACATTCGAATTGAGTACTTGCAGCGCTTCAAATATCGTGTGGCGTGAATTGTCCTCATACTGAGCGTCCGTTCCTTGCCAGGTGCGCGTCCACGCGCCATTGATGAGCGTGAGCGAATAGCCTGCAGGTCCGCATACGAGCACCTTCGAAGTTTTGCTCAATGGAAGAACGCCGTCATTCTTCAATAACGTGATGCTTTCCTCAGCGGTTTCGCGTGCGGCTTGCTGGTGCTTGGCTGATCCGAAATCAGGGAAGTCTTTTAGAGCGGGTGGCATCGCGTTTGCAAACAACCCGAGGTCGCGCTTCATCACCAAAATTCTGCGCACCGATTCATTCAATCGGGCTTCTGTAATTTTTCCTTCCTTCACCAATTCAATCAGATGACGAGCGAACTCAAAATCATTGGGAACCATACACATATCGATCCCTGCATCAACTGCTGCTTTCACGGATTCTTTGTTATTGGCGGTCACCTTGTGAATTTGGTGCAGCTTCATCACGTCTTCCCAATCGGTTACGGCCATGCCTTTGAAGCCCATTTCAGTGCGCAAGAGTTGCGTGAGAATGGCAGGATTGGCGTGCACGGGAATTCCGTTTATCTCACCGCTGTTGATCATTACGCTCATGGCTCCTTCGTTGATGGCAGCCTGGAAAGAAGGCATGTATATCTGACGCAATTCAATATCGCTTATGATGGCCGGCGTGCGGTCTTTGCCCGAGCGTGCGCCGCTGTAGCCAAGGAAGTGCTTCATGCAAGCGGCTACATGGTTAGCGTCGGGTGTTGTGCT
>CALQJP020000087.1 GCA_943330925.2 Chryseobacterium gleum | reverse complement strand
ACCGGGCAAGGGATAAGGCAAAGCTCTCAGTGCTTCCTGAGCTCGCTCAACAACAGGATCAAACACTATACGCAGCACATTTCCTTCAGCATTCAGAAGCGACTTTACATCCAGCTCCCACGAGCGATGGGCGTTGTTAGAGGTTAAGATATCTACTCCATTCAATTGCACTTGCGCGTATGTGTCGAGCCCATTAAAACGCAACGCTATTTTACGTCTCGAAAAGATATCTATAGGAACAGCAAACGGCAGCGTTTCATACACCCACGACTTTTTCTCTACCCATTGGCAATCGGCTTCGTTCGTTCCATAAAACGGATGATCGATTTTTCCGGCTCGAATCAAATCGGTGTGCACGCAACCCGGAACCGCTGCGGACATCCATTCGCTACCGCGCTTCTTGCCTGCCCCCTGTTCGGCCACTCGCCACGAAGCATCAAGCGTTGCTTGAATATTCTGAGCATGCAACGCGCATGAAGCCAGAAACACAAAAACTAATAAGGTGAATAATCGCATAACACAAGTATACTAGAAAGAAGAATTAAAAATCGGTTTAGCGAGTCAGTCGTTCACTGTGCATCGATGGTTTTCTGCCCAGCACATAAAAGTGAATGACACCACGCAGATAACCCAATCCGTATGAAAAATGTAATACTCCAAACGTTCTCAGCAACATCCAGAACCGTTGTGCCGATTTCACAGGCATGCGCGAAGCCGTGTAGAAAGCCAACGCAACATACATCGCAACGACGATAGCATACATCCAACCCAATACAGGATGAAGCAACACACCTGTCCAACCTGCCAATAAAAAGAAAACCCACAGCGGCGGAGCAAGCTGTCGAAGTGTGGTTACCGCACCGTGCTTCTTGTTTACGAATACCTTCCAGTATCCATACTGATGGTACTGCTTATATAACTTGGATATCGATCCGCGCACATAGTAATCAGACTGTATGGCAGGATCGAGATAAATCTTGAATCCGCCCTGCACAACGCGGTAATTGAACTCATCATCCTGATTGCGCGCGAGCTCCTCATCGAAGAACCCAACTCGCTCAAACACCTCCCGTCGATACGCCCCAAATGCTACCGTGTCGACATATCCCGATTTTCCACCTGTTCGAAAATGTGCATTACCCACGCCGAACACCGACGACATCGCGAGTGAAATTATTTCAGACCATTCGTTCTCATGCACATTGCGAATGATACCACCCGCACAACCTACTTCCGGATGTTCCGACAAAACGCGGGCGTTGTGAAAGATAAAATCTCGGTCAACTACCGCATGTGCACCGAGTATAATTCCAATGTCATAATCGAGTGCTTCCAGGCCAATATTGAGTGCATAAGGTGTTGTTCTTCGCTCGTTATCCACCAGCTTTATAAAAGTGTATCGCTCAGCATATTCTCCAACCAGTGTTCGGGTTCCATCGTCGCTCATACCATCAACGACCCAAACTTGCAACTCAATATCCTTGCAGTTACTGTGCACGAGCGAGTCAAGACATTTGCCGATGTATGCCCGTTCATTTCGACAAGGTATTATTACTTTAATCTTCATGGCTTACCTTCTTTCGAGTTATAGAAGAGGTTTTATAGACAGCATACAGGAGGAATGAAGGTATGAGTATCGCTTCAAAAAAAAGCGCTTTAAACCCTTCAGGGCCGGTGCGTATCAAGGCCGGAAAAAAGGCCGCGATTGACAAGACTAAAATGGTTTGAACGATATACGCAAACCAATTCGAAGTATTGACTTTAGACTGAATCAGGAATGCATACCCCACCAATAAACCAAGAAGCAAAGCCCCCATTGCAACGCCCAACACACCAAAGTTCACATACCATCCCGTTGCATGGTTAATGGTGAAACCCTGCACTTCGGTATAGTGAATGGCCGCTGTATAATGCTGATATGAATCGATGGGCCGCGTCACTTCAACAAACCTCGGAATCATCGAGTGAAGCAGGTAATTAAAGCTTCCACCATACGTGAAGGGTACTTCATAATAAACCGCCCCGTACATCGACATGTGTCCCGCAAACATCTCATTGCTGGCCATAAGACTTAGCACGGATGCGGTAAAAGACATTTTCTGAACGACCTGTTCGGTTGGAATACCCGGCCCGGTCGACAAACCCAAATAGTCCAGTATCGGCAACGCCCGTGTCATTTCAATCAATACAATGATGGCTGCCAATCCTCCGAGTAAGATTCCGATTCGATAGAAGCTGATTTTCTTTGCGTTGGTGACATAAAATGCAATCGCAAAAAGAAACGCAAACAACAAATCGTTTCGGCTTCCAATCAATGCCGAATAGGTGAGCAAAACAAACAAAACGAATGCGTATGCTATGATTAACGTTATCGAATAATTGCCGCGAAATCGTCTTCCCTCTTGCTGGCTCATCATCAAGGAAATGCCGAAAAGCACTAAAAAAAGTGACGCAGACTTGCTAATCTGATAGAGCGAATAATAACTACCTGCATGATGACTCAAATAGATATACAGCGACTCATGGTTCGAGATAGCCTCTCCAATTTGAGCCCTGATAAAAAAATAACTTATGATTGCCATGATGCATGCAATACCTATCAGTATCCAATGGTTCAGCACAGGGATTGTGCGCGCGGGCTGTGAGGCATCAGGAGAAACCCGTCGCACCATAAACAATACGCTTGCTTGAAAAACGAGCAAGAACAGCGAGAACATGCACAAACTGAAGAAATAGCTACTGTTCAACTGAATGGCAAACAGCTTATCGAAATAGGAATAATAATGAAAGCCAACATGCTCCAGCGCATTGCCCGTCAGCAAATCGATGGTGACTGCCCAGCCTCCCATCATTGACCAATAATAGATTACGAGTGTTGGCAGAAGCAGCACGATGCTTTTGGTTTTCTGCCAGATTTTATACTGTAGAAATACAGCAGCTACGGTAGTGAGCGTAAGTAGGATTAAATTGATCATGTATGACGGGCGTTCATTATTTCACTGTAAACCATCATCAGGCGTTCAGCAATTCTATCTGAATTCAATTCCTTTGCAACAACCACTTCGCGACCGTTGCTTCTCCGTTTTTCCATCAACACTTTTCGCAAAGCATTAGCAAGGGCCTCCGATTGCTGATCAGCCACAGCCATGGGTTGCGAACCGCTAATAACGGACGCCACGTCGCCAACGTCTGTTGCAACTACCGGCAGATTGCAGGCCATCGCTTCCTTCACCATAACCGGGCTTCCTTCACTGTCGCTGCAAATAAGCAAGCAGCTGCATGCATTCAGCAACAACAGCATTCGTTCGTAAGTCACACCTCCCGAAAGTGCAACCAACTCAATAGTTCTTCCCTCATCCTTCAGCAATTGAACAGCAGCCTCTGCAATATCAAATCGCTTCACCGCTGCACTGTTGTTGAACAGGATGTATTCCACATCCTGAGAAAAGTTTACTTGTTCGCGTGCTTCATTCTGCGCCATCGGATGGTAATTAGTCAGATCAACTCCAAATGGCAACACACGCGCAATGTCTTTTCTCCACCATAACTTATCAAGCAACCTATTGCTCACACAAAGCACTGCTGCGGCTCGCAGCACGGACAGTTGCGAGAGCAACTTCGCAAAAAGCTCTTTCACGAAAAACTCACTCTTGACAAAGTTTAAATCGCTCCCATGAAACGTGATAACAAGGTGCTTCGCTCCAGCCCAAGAGGCAAGAAACGAAGTAACCGTTCCGTAGTGAGCATGCACCACGTCGGGCTTCATCGACTTCACCAATGCACGTAAGCGAAACAACTCCTTGAAAAGATAGATTGGATTGGTGCGAGAACTGAGATAATGCACATGCACGTCGGCTCCTTGCGCTGCCAACTCGCGGGCCTGACGCTTGGAAAATATCATGGAGTTTCCTTCAGGCGAACCGGGAATAATGAATAGCACTTTTGGTTTACCAAGCCTGTTTGTCATCTATTGCCGTGAAGAAATTGCATGAAAATCATAGGGTGTTTTCGCTCTTTGCCAATCGATAATACCACGCAAGATAGACCAAACAGAAAATGGACCCCGCCACTGAAAAAAGGGTGATGGCCAGTTGCGCGCTTCCGAAACGATATCCAATGTAAAACGCCAAGCAACGCGTCAACAAATCAATTGCTGCAATCATCAATTGCTGTTTGTGCTTTCCTTTAATCAGTGCTACATAGTTGAACGGTGCAATGGCGAAATTCAAACCGAAGAACAGAATCAACACCGAGGCAAATTGTCCGGCCTGCGCCCATTCGGCACCAAACACAAACACGAATAAATCTTGCCCGAAAAAAAACAGCAACAAAATGAACGGCAGCGCCATCCCAAACAGCAACAAGAAGGTGGACATGATCATTTTATGAAACGACTGACCACTTCTGTGAAGCTCTGATGCCTTCGAATACTGCGCGAGAAATATGGTGCTGCTGATCAATGCCGCCGGGGCCTGCAAAATTCTCCAACACAAATAGAACGCGCCTGTAACCAGTGCTCCAAATGCACCTTCCAAAAAAAACACAATCAAGCTCAACTGCAGCACTTCGAGTAAACCATTGGGTGTGTTGTAAAAAATATACTTGCTGAATTTCGACAGACCCTGCTGTGTAATGCTCACCTCACGCTGCAGATAACTGCCGGGCTTTTGCTTCACAAAAACGGAAAAGACAACGAGCGAAATAAACTGACCAGCAATAAACCCAACCACCAATCCTTGCGAGTGATAAAAGTAAAATCCGATCAAAAGAGACAATCCACTTATCGCGAGATTGCCCAAAATTCTAACCCAACTGTTGAGGGCATATTCTTCGGTGCGCGTGGTATAGAAGTTATAAATCTGAACCCATGCCGTGCACAGAACACCGATGGGCAACATCCAAACAATGCTATTTCGTGCTACACCCGTGAAATACAAAATCGCACCCACCAGCAACACAAGCCCGCTAAACACAAGCGACACCTTCATAGCGACATTGCGGCGAGACGTAGCCTCTTCGATATTCTCCGAATCAGGTATGCTAAACTCAATGCGCAGCGTCGACAACACAACGAGCGGGAGCATCCAGGAAAAAAACAGCGCAAGAATTGAATAATCGTCCACACTGAAAATCCTACTCAGCACGGGCATTGCTGCATAGCTCACTACTTGCGCTGCAGCAGTGGCGCTCGTCAATTTGAGAGCGCGATCCAACTGAAACGTTTTCGATTTCGCAAGTAGTTTCTTCATGGGTTACATGCAATGAATGCCTTCACGGATTAATGCAGCGATTTGGATATTTTGATAAAAGACAAAGCCAAAAGTATAGCAATCACATAGGATACTACCTGCGCTGCAGTAAAACCCCACAGCGCAGACAACGCATCACCGCCAATGGCTCTTCCCGTGTGAAAACCGACGTAGACCATGACGACATGTGCTGCATCAAAAAGGAGCATTTCACGTTGGCGCTGCAACCGCAGGTAGATAAAAGAAAGCGACGACGAAACAAACCATACACCCAGCCAAACACTGATGACACGGCAATACACAATCAAGTCGTTCCACTCCGGGCCAAGCACTCCCACTACCCATGATGCGGGCATAAGCCACACCATGGCTGTCATGCCGGCCGACATCAACGTAAGCCTACCCAAAAACTTTCCGTAGAGCGAAAGCATGGTTTTTCGATCGTGAATGGAAGCTATTGTGCCGTAATACACTTGAGAGATCGATGCGGCTACCATGCCCAATCCGGCGCCTACGTAGGTCATGGCAACACTCACCATACCCGCACTAACCGCTCCGAAATTCTGCACAAACAGTTCGATGTACATGAAGTTGATGAATGCGCCAACAAACACGCTCGGTGTGGTATACAGCACATAGGACTTGTGCTGCTTGATCAATTCCAATTTCGAAAAATTGCGTCGCTCAACAACAGCAGCCTCCCTATTGTACTTCCAAAATTGAATCAACGCCGCTAACCCATAACCACCTGTTCTGCCAACAATAAGTCCTGAGAAATTCAACCCTGCAAAACCGGCAGCCATCTTCACTCCTTCACCGGTGGCAGTCTGAACGAATTTGCCTTGTGCAATTCGCTCATAGTCTTTGCGTGCATTGAACCAGTAGGATGTGAGCTGCACACAGCCCATGGCAAGCACAACAAAGGGCATTAGAAAAATACTTACGCCCAGTTCATGCAAGCCGTGAATCCAATCGAACCGATAGCAACAAGCGGCTATAATCAGCGCCAGTAAAGACATCAGGACAACAACCCTGAAACCGGTAATGGCCACCTCACGCGAATCGCGCAAGGAAGGCTTGCCCACAATGGCATACTCCAATTTCAGGGTGCTTACTATACCCAACATTTCACTGAAGAAAACAAACGATGCCAACTTGGCGAAGTCTTCCGGACCATAGAAGTATTTCTGGAGAAGCGGTAACGTCAAAAAGGGAATCAACTGCGAAACTGCCGTGCCCGTGGCAAGCACCATCACATTTTGTATGAATGTCCTCTTTTTAACGCTCATCAAATCGTATCTAAACTCGATTCCAAATTTCCCAACTCTTCTCTGCCTGCTTGATCAGCATGGCATGTCCGTTCATGGTTTTCGCACCGGCCAAACGACCCAGTCGAAGGAATGTTGTTTCTTCCGGATTGTAAATCAAATCATACAGAAAATGCTTTTCCGACAAACCCTCGTAGGGCAAATAAGGGCATGCATCAATATCCGGATACGTGCCCAGCGGAGTGGTATTGATGATCAACGGAAAATGATGAATCACCTCTGCCTTCAGCACATCATACCCCATCTCTTGTTCCCCCTGTGGTGTTCTGCTCACAAAATGAAAAGGGATGCCCCACTTGCGGAGCACATAGGCCACAGCCTTCGATGCGCCGCCCGTTCCAAGTATGAGCGCACGCTCATAATGATTCTCGAGAAACGGCTTGATGCTCATTTCAAACCCATATGCGTCGGTATTGTATCCGATGAGTTTGCCTTGCTGTAACTTTATGCAATTCACGGCACCCACAGCTTGCGCCACTTCATCCAGCTCGTTCAGATAAGGCATGATAGATTCCTTGTAAGGAATCGTTACGTTCAACCCTTCCAACTCGGGCTGCGTTGCAATCAAATCGGGCAACTGAGCAATATCCGAAATGGAAAAGTTGAGGTATCGGCATTCGGACAAATGCAACTCTTCAAAACGCTTGGTGAAATACCCCTTCGAGAACGAATGCACCAGCGGATAACCCACTAAGCCAAACAAGCGATTTTTTGCTGTGGCATCCAACGCAGCGCTTACGATTTCTTGAGTTTAGCCTTCAACACTCCTATAATTATCGGAAGTATTGAAACACCGATGATACCGAATACAACAATCTCGAAATTGTTCTTTACGATTTCAAATCCGCCGCATGTATACCCCAGCAGAGTGATACCAACCACCCAAAGAATCGCTCCCAAGAAGCACACAGAAATGTACTTTCGATAGGGCATATTGCCTGCGCCCGCAACAAACGGCGCTATGGTGCGAACAATGGGAACAAAGCGCGCCATGATAATGGCCTGCCTTCCATACTTCTCATAAAAAGCTTCTGTCTGCGTGATATACTCACGCTTGAAAAACAGGATACGGTCTCGCTTCTTAATCTGCTCACTGAAAAACTTACCTACGAAGTAATTCACGTTGTCGCCGCACAGCGCAGCAAGTATGAGTAGCGGCATGATTACCCAAACGTTCAATCCCTCGTTGTTGTTGGCCGCCGCAATAGCTCCCGCTGCAAATAGCAACGAGTCGCCCGGCAATAACGGCATAACAATCAAACCCGTTTCGACGAAAACGATCAAAAACAGGATTGCATAAATGTAAACACCATAATTGGCCACCATGGCCATCAAGTGTTCGTCGATGTGTAGCACAAAATCAATTAAAGTCGACATAGTGATGATTGGTTACGAACGTGATTAAAAACAAATGGCGATGCACCACAATGAATCATTGAAATGCACCGCCACTGCGATAGTTTACTAGTTATTATTCTTCTTCCGCATCGAAGAATTCTTTGATGCGACTTAATAATCCTTGTGATTCCTTCGTCTCGCGTACTTTGTCGCTGAGAGTTGCCTTACCCTTCTTATCCGTAGTTTCCTTCACTGAAGTTGGCACTTCAACGTTCGAAACACCCGCAGTCGGATTGAATTTATCGAGTCCGTGAATTACAAGACCAACACCGGTGCTCATTGCAGGAATAAGTAAGTTCTCATTCTTTGCCTTTACGACGTGCTCATTGGGGT
>CALQJP020000086.1 GCA_943330925.2 Chryseobacterium gleum | reverse complement strand
TTGTTCATGCTGGCCGAGTATTCAGGTGAGAGCTATACTGCATTCTTGAATGCAACCATGTCGAACAGCCGTTACAACCGCATCGATCACTTCGCCATGCGCGATTCGATGGGCAATGAAATGGAGAGCGGCTGGAAAAACTTCAACGGAGGAACTGTTAAAGCCGGCTTCAACTACCGTTTCAACAAGCGTGCATCGGTATTCATGAATACCGGATTCCTTTCACGCGCCCCCATGTTGGCCAACACTTACTATAGCACCAGCCTGGAAACATTTGACAACCTTCGCAATGAAGAGATTAGCTCTGCTGAAGTGGGTGCCAACTACAACACCAAAGAATTCAAAGTAACCTTGAATGCCTACTACACCATTTGGAACAACCGTCCTGTAACAGGCACACGCACCAATGGTACAGAAAATTTCTACTACAACGTTCCCGGTATGCGAGCACTCCATCAAGGCGTTGAGCTCGATGCAGAGTGGGTTGCCGACAAGCAGCTTTCCTTTGAAGGTGTTCTCTCCGTTGGCGACTGGCGCTGGAAGTCGGCAGCAACAGCCTACGTTACAGATGAAAACGGAATCACGGTTGGCGACCCCATCCAGTTCGACGCACGCAACATCAAAGTGGGCGATGCAGCCCAGTTTCAAACCAGCTTCGCGCTTCGCTACAGCCCCTTCAAAGGCTTCTACTTCAAGCCACGATTCACACGTTTCGATAACAACTTCGCTGAGTTCAACCCCGACGGGTTGACTGGTGAAAACGCCGGAAAGCAGTCCTGGAAAATGCCCGCATACAACATGCTCGATTTAAGCATGGGGTATGGACGTGATATTTCCAAAGACTATAACCTCATGCTTCGCATCAACATCCTGAATGTGTTGGATGAAGTATTCGTTACCGACGCACTCAACAACGAGTTCAAACCTCAGAATAACCCTGGGTTCAATGCAACCTCTGCCGGAGTTTACTACGGTATGGGCTTGCGCTGGACGGTAGGTCTTACACTCACTATTCGATAAGCAATTAACCAAGTACCCCATAATGAAAAGTACACTTACCTTTATCTGCACCGCCCTGTTGGCAATCTATTCAACCGTTGCCGGTGCGCAAGCAATTTTACCTGCATCCTGGAATTTCGATGTAAACGCTCCTACCGGTTGGTCGGAGTCACTCGGCGCCAGCAACACGCGCTATGCAAACGGACAGAACGGACAGGCTTGTCGTTTGGACGCAACAGGCGATTTCGTTGTTCTCGAGTTTGCCGAAGAACCCGGTGCACTCAGCTACTATATCAAAGGACAAAACAGCGGAGGAGCCTTCCAGGGCACCTTCACCATTCAGGAAAGTGTTGATGGAACTAACTTCACCACGCTGCGCTCCTTCATGGGTGGTGAACTTCCGGCAACAGCCTTTACAATGTTCACCGATAACCCTGCGGCAAGCACCCGTTACATCCGTTGGTTTTTCACCGAGAAAATTTCGGGTCACAACGTGGCACTCGATGAGATTTCTCTGATTGCTCCAACAGCGGGTACTGCGCAAGAAATCAATGTTACGGATGGCACCAATAACATCCCAAGCGGTTTCACCGTGTTCTTAGGGGATAATTTGGGACAAACTTTATTCATCGAAAACTTGGGCTCTGTCGCTTCGTTGGACATTACAAACGTCGAAATCTCCGGAACGAATGCATCCGAATTCTCGGTTGCATTTGCGCCGTTTTCTGTTGCACCAAATGGCATGGGCATGGGCCTCGTATCTATCGATTTCACTCCTGCTTTCAACGGCTCACACTTTTGCACTGTAACCATCAGCAGCAACGACGTGAGTGAACCACTCTACGTAGTGAATTTGTATGCCATCTCCGGCGGTTTTGCAACAGAACCCACAGCACAAGCTGCATCCATTGCATTCGACAACGTTCGTTCATGGGATTTTCAAACTACCGTTAACGCTGCCCCTTCACCCGCTGAAGGCTACATCGTACTTCGCAAGAAAGGTTCGCCTGTAACTGAATCGCCTGTAGACGGCACAACGTATGCGCGTGGCCAATGGATAGGCAACGCACAAGTTGTGTATGTTGGAGAAGCAGCAAGCTTCGATGCACGTGGTATTGAAGCGGGTTTCACCTATCATTTAGCTGCTTTTGCATACAACGGTCAGCTTGGTTTTGAAAACTACCTCACTACCGGTGCTACCACTTCTACGGTTGATACACCTGCTCCAAACTTCGGCTCGCTATACAGCGGCATCAATGTAACGAGCCCATCGCTTGTTACTGATCTGACTGCACTCATGAATCCGTCGAACTACTTCCAGGTTTATTACAGCAACTACATCAGCACGCTTGTAAACAACTTCTACGTGCGCGATACCGTTGTAAACGGAGTAACACAGAACATGGTAGAATGTCAATACAGCGGAGTGCCTTACCTCTTTGAAGCAGGCTTCCAGTGGACCAGCCTCAGCCGCGAACACCACTACCCGCAAAGCTGGATGCCTACCTACTTCGATGCAGGTTTTGACCAGTCTTTCGAAGTAAGCGACTTGCACAACCTGTCGCCTGTTTTTCAAAATGAAGTGAACGCTGTAAGAAGTAATTATCCATACGGCGAAGTAGTGACTCCAACGAGCACTTACGAGGATTGCAAGCTTGGTGCAAACAGCCTTGGCCAAACCGTATACGAAATGCGCGACAGCTTCAAAGGCAATGCAGCACGTGCAATCATGTATCACGCAACCAAAAACAACTCAGCTACTGCCGACTTCAGTCTTCCTGAACAGATTTCGATCATCATTCAATACGGACAGAGTGAACAACTGTTGAAGCAGTGGCACTTCCAAGATGCGCCGGATAGCTGGGAAATTACGCGCAACGAATACATTCAATACGAGCAGCGCAACCGCAACGCATTCATCGACCAGGTTACATACCCTTGCTACATCCGTTTTGCGGATCTCACTCCGTTTACACCTGAGTTCACATTCAACAATACTACACTCACTTGCATTGATCCTGCTCAAAGCTATCAGTGGTACTTGGACGGCAACCCAATTGCAGGCGCTACTTCAGCGACCTACGATTATACAACAGCAGGCAACTACAGCGTAGAAATTCAGCAGTTCGATCAGTGTCCTTCATTCACTTCTGAAGTCTCACTGGTAGGCACTGCAGTAGAAGAAACCATGGGCGTTCAATTCGATCTTTCTGTATTCCCCAATCCTTCTGAAGGCCGTGTGGTAGTGAAAACACACGCATCACGTCCAACTGCGGCACAATTGAACGTGCTCGACATGACCGGTAAAGTTGTATTCACTTCCAATGAAAATCTGAACGGTGGTTTGAATTTGATTGCCATCGACGAGGAAATCAGCGCAGGTGTTTACACCGTAGAGATTCGCAGTGGTGCTTCGGCACAAACCACTCGTCTGGTTGTTCGCTAGAAATAAAATTGCTATTCATAAAAACCGCCTTCCAATTGGGGGCGGTTTTTTCATTCGTTCGTTTGTAGAAACGTGGCCTATTTTTCCGTTAGCCGGACGCATAGCCATGCGTCCTTACCGCCAAAGAGTCAGCGGCCATCCATTCGTCACTCGTCACTCGCCATTCGTCACTCGCCCCTCGCCCCTCAATCATGATGATAACTCTCGCCCTTCAATATCGTGTGTGCACGATACAGCTGCTCCACGAGCAACAGGCGAATCATCTCATGCGAGTATGTCATTTTAGAAAAAGAAATCTTGCCATTGGCGCGCGCATACATGGCTGCTGAAAAACCAAAGGCGCCGCCTATGATGAGCACGAGTTGTTTCACACCACTGTTCATGCGGCGTTGAAGCATGTCGGCAAAACCACGAGAAGAAAAATGATCTCCGTTTTCATCCAGCAACAACACGAAGTCATCCGACTTGATGTGCTTCATAAGCACTTCACCTTCGCGCTCCTTTAAGACCTCGGATGAAATTCCCTTTGCAGGAACGTCGGGCAATTCCTTGTATTCAACTTTTGCGTAATGCTTGAGTCGGTCTTGGTAAACGGCAATGCCTTCGCGCAAATACGAAGCGCTTGTTTTGCCCAGTGTTAGAATAACAATCTTCAAGCAGTATCAGAATTGAATCACTCGCGTTGATCGTCCTTCGAGTCGCGCACGTCTTGACGGCGCAATGGATTCAATCCATACTCGCGAAAATGTTTGCGCTGCTTGTACACATCGCACGCGGTGAAAATGGCCGCACGCAATGAAGACTCATCGGCGATGCCTTGCCCTGCAATATCGAAGCAGGTGCCATGATCGGGCGATGTGCGCACTACAGGCAGTCCGGCCGTAAAGTTTACTCCGTGTTCAAATGCCAGTGCTTTAAAAGGAGCCAAGCCTTGGTCGTGATACATGGCCAGCACTGCGTCGAAACGCTTGTAACCGCCGCTTCCAAAAAAGCCATCGGCACCATAGGGTCCATATACCATCATTCCCTTCTCGAATGCTTCGCGCACTGCAGGTATGATCACTTCCTTCTCTTCCGTGCCCAACAGTCCGTTGTCGCCGGCGTGTGGATTCAATCCCAACACAGCGATGCGCGGACGATTCATGCCGAAGTCCTTCACCAGGCTTTCGTTCATGAGTTGCAATTTCTCGTGAATGCGCTCCTTCGTGATGTGCTGAGAAACCTCCTTGAGTGGCAAATGACCGGTTACAATACCAACACGCAACGTGTCGCTCACCAAGAACATGAGCACTTTCTCAGTATTCGCAAACTGCGCGAGGTATTCAGTGTGTCCCGGAAAATTGAATGATTCGCTTTGAATCGTGTCTTTATTGATAGGTGAAGTAACAATCACATCCACCTTGTTGCTTGCCAAATCGGCCACAGCAGCCTCGAGGCTTTTAAAGGCAAACATGCCTGCATCCTTGTTTGGTTTACCAAATTCAACAACACCATTAAAGTCTTTCCAAACGTTCACGAGGTTCACCTTTTTCGCGATTGCCTCTCCCGCGTTTGCAATGGTGTTGTATTGGAAATCTTCCACATCGACCACCTTTCGGTGTGCCTTCATAACCTCGGGATGCGCATAGATGATAGGCGTAATGGATTCTGCCATGCGCGGGTCTGCAAAAACCTTTATTACGGTTTCCAATCCGACACCATTTATGTCGCCGCTTGTTACGGCAACGCGTATTCTTTGCTCACTCATTCGATTGATTGGCTTAACAGTAATTCTTATGTATGAAATCGTACAACATGCGCACGCCTACACCCGATCCGCCCTTGGTGCGATATCCGCTCGCTCCGTTGCTATAGGCAGGTCCGGCAATGTCAATATGTATCCACGGATAATCCGTAAAATGTTCTAAAAACTTAGCGGCTGAAATTTGTCCGGCATATGCACCACCCAAATTTTTCAAGTCTGCAATATCACTCTTCATCTCGTCGCCGTAATCCTTCCAAAGTGGAAACTGCACGGTGCGTTCCCATACCTGCATGCCGCTTTCAGCAAGCTGATCCATCACGTTGCGCTCGGCTGTGCCCATCACTGCGCTTGCATAGGTACCGATAGCGCGCACCGCAGCGCCCGTTAAGGTTGCCAAATCAATGCAAACTTCCGGTTTGTATTGCTGCGCCCATACAAGTGCGTCGGCTAAAATGAGTCGGCCTTCAGCATCTGTATTCAGCACTTCTACTGTTGTTCCGTCGCTGATGGTAATTACATCCTGCGGACAAACAGCATTCATTCCCGGGCGATTGTCGGTAGCCGGAACCAATCCGATCACGTGCACAGGCAACTGATTCTTCGCAATGGCCATCATAGCGCCTACAACCGCAGCACCACCGCTCATGTCGCACTTCATTTCATCCATGCTGTTGGGCGTTGGCTTTAGACTCAAACCACCCGTGTCGAACACGACGCCTTTTCCGACAAGTACAATCGGCTTTTTATTGCGAGCCTTTTCAGGCTTGTATTCCATAATGGTGAAGGTTGGTGGATCAATACTTCCTGCATTCACAGCAAGCAATCCACCCATCTTCTTCGCTTCAATTTCTTTCTTGCCAAGCACTTTCACACTGAAACCCGACTCCTTTCCAACCTTCTGCATTTCTTTCGAAAATTGCACAGCCGAGAGATAAGAAACAGGTTCATTTATCAAGGTGCGAGCTACAAGTGTTGCCTCTACCACATTCTGCAAAGCCTCTGCTTCCTTAGCGGTTACATACTTGTCAGCAATGTGAACGATGCTAAGTGAATTCTGGCGCTTCTTTTTGTCTTTGAAGTATTTCAGAAACTGATAATTCGCCAACGCAATTCCTTCTGCCAACGCAAGCGACAATTCCTTTTCACCGGTCAGATTTGTGATGCACACTTCTGCCGACTTTGCGCCATTCAATGCCGAAAGCAACGAAGCTCCCTTCATGCGCAGCTTCTCGAGGACTTCGGGAGTTGCTGCTTCTTTTTTGAGAGGCACATAGTAATTGTACAAACCCAGCTCCTGGAGGGTTATTACATCCTTCTCCTGTTCAATTTCTTTTTTGAAAAACGATAGTTGCTGTTTATCGAGATCCGTGAGCTTCGAAAGCTCATCATTGTAAAAAATGGTTATACCTGATGCATTGAGCAATGTGCTCTTGGCCGATTTTATCTGTGTCATCCTTACTTGGTCAATTAACTGCTCAAAGGTAATTAGAGCGGCCTGCATTTTTCATGACCTCGCACAATCATTTACCACCAATCGAACCCGCTTGCAGCAAGCTTGCATTTCTGCGCAAACCATCGAGTCCTTTGCGCTTGAGCGGAGAGCGTTGCGCTATTTGGGCAAAGACTTCTTCCGTCAAGTCGCGCCACTCTCCCGACGACATGTTGAGCAATTGTTGGCGGGGCGCAAAACGCTGCTCAGTATGAATTGAAGAAAATCGATTCCACGGACACACATCCTGGCACACATCGCATCCGAAAAGCCAGCCGTCCATTTTCGAAATCCACTCGGCCGGTAATTCCTTCTTCAACTCAATCGTGAAATAGGAAATACACTTGCTGCCATCCACCACATAGGGCTCCACAATGGCTTCTGTAGGGCATGCATCGATGCAGGCGCGACACGTTCCGCAATGGTCGGTCACGGGGCCATCGGGCTCCAATTCCAAGTCAATAATCAATTCAGCGATGAAGAAAAAAGACCCCTGTTTTTTGTTGATCAGATTTGCATTTTTTCCTACCCAACCCAAGCCGCTTTTCTTGGCCCAGGCCTTGTCGAGTACGGGGGCAGAATCAACGAAAGCGCGGCCTTCTATAGCGCCGATTTGTTCGGTCAGTTGCTGCATGAGCAACTTCAGCTTGTCCTTCACAACGTAATGGTAATCCTCACCCCAAGCGTACTTCGACACCTTCAAGGCGCCGTCAGCAAAGGAGAGTTGAGGATCCGGAAAGTAGTTGAACAAAAAAGAAACGACCGATTTCGCGCCAGGCACGAGTAGCCTCGGGTCGAGGCGCATGTCGAAATGGTTTTCCATGTAAGCCATTTCGCCGTGCATCGATTTCTTCAGCCACGCTTCGAGGTGCGGAGCCTCCTCAGCCAAAAAATCCGCTTTAGAAATACCGCAAAAAGAAAAGCCAAGCTCAAGCGCAAGTTGCTTGATGAGCTGCGCGTTATCGCTTGCTTTCAAATCAGATTGCGTAGGCATCAGAACAGTTCTCCGGAACGACTTCCCTTGAGCCTCCCCAAATGTTTGTATGCCATTTCCGTGACTTGTCGACCTCTTGGAGTGCGCATGATAAAGCCCTCCTGAATGAGATAAGGCTCATACACTTCCTCAATGGTTCCGGAATCTTCTCCAACAGCAGTAGCAACGGTATTCAAACCAACCGGACCACCATTGAATTTATCAATGATCGTGTACAGAATCTTATGGTCCATTTCATCCAGTCCGTGCGCATCCACATTGAGTGCATTCAATGCGAACTGCGTTATATCCAAATCACATTTTCCATTGCCCTTAATTTGAGCAAAGTCGCGCACACGTCGTAAGAGTGCATTCGCGATACGTGGTGTGCCGCGGCTTCTTCGGGCTACTTCGTAAGCGGCATCATCCAGAATTTCCATGTTCAGAATATCAGCACTTCGCTGCACAATGTCGGTGAGTGTGCGTGCGTCGTAATAGGAAAGACGAGCGTTGATACCAAAACGCGCACGCAACGGCGCTGTTAGAAGGCCACTGCGCGTAGTAGCGCCAATGAGAGTGAATGGATTCAGCTTAATCTGCACGGAGCGCGCATTGGGCCCTGTATCGATTACAAGGTCGATGCAGAAGTCCTCCATGGCAGAGTAGAGATATTCTTCTACGACAGGACTTAACCGATGGATTTCATCAATGAACAGGA
>CALQJP020000085.1 GCA_943330925.2 Chryseobacterium gleum | reverse complement strand
TATCAAGATTCTGCGATAGGAATTTACAGCGTTGTAAAGGACTATTGTTTCAAAAACGAATAACCGCCTTTCGTTGCGCCCCAAACCTGGGTGCCTGCATCATTCCATCCCTGATCCCAACTGTTCATGCCTTGCGCTCCTATCACTACCCTTGAAGTGGTGTAGGTTGCTCCGGACCGCGTGCTAGGGCATGTCTTATCAGCAGTTGCTCCTTCAAATTGCATGAGCCCTCGGTTGAATGTCAGCGTGACCTCACACCCTTCGAGCACCTTCAATGAATCCGGTGTTATCGCATTGAAAACAGCATCGCTGCCCGTTTTGCCCGTGAATCGCTGCGGAGCATTCATGGTATAGATGTAACTGATAAAACGATCATCGGATTGCTTCACTACGCGATAGATGCGCTGGCGGTAAGGCTTGTCGAGCGCAGTGCTCATCGCTTGTTCCACATACAAATAGAACTCATTTTCCGACGACTTCCAGATGGGCTCCATGCGCAAACGAATATCGAAATAGTCGCTGTCGTTTTTGCTCTGCAACTCGCTGGAAAAACTCCCCGACATGAATTGTCGCAACAGGGAAAAAGGCTCTTGTTCTTTGGCTTTAAAAGCAGCTGCCACAAAAAACACCAGCGCAGCACATGCGCTTATCAGAATATGTTTCATTGGATTACGATTCGTTTCGCTTCAACATAATGCGTTGCGCCGGATTGACCACGAGCGGCACTTTTTCAAGCACGGTATCGCTTTCTTCCAATCCCCACGCATCGATGTCCGACAAGCTAACATGCTTGAGCGCGATGTATGCATTGGTGATGAAGCTATCGCGCACACTCAAGTCATTGTCGGCCGAGAGGAATTTCTCGAGAACCACAAACTTGAAATCGTGCTCGTCGTTGTACTTCGCATACGGCTCAGGCTTCGCTTTCAAATCGATTTCTCCACGCTCCACCATTTCATCGACAATAAACCGGAAGAAGTTGTGTAAGCGAGGCTGCACACGGAAACCAAGTTTGATGTTGATTTTTACAACCAGATCATTTTCCAATTCATCCACAGTGTATTCTCGTGTGTAAGGTTCATTGGAACGATCTACGTGCACAAACCAGTAGATGTCGGCACGCTTCGGTGTTTTCGCCAGAATGCTCTCCATGATTTTCTTCTCCACCTGATGGTGAAAATTAGCCTTGGTTAAAAAAACCAGGTGGGTTGCGTATTTCGGAACAGACTTGTCGTTCGACAATTCGCGCAGCGTGCCTACATAGTTGTCGAGGTCTTCAAACTGGAGGAAGTAATTGCTCATTTTTCGGTACATGAACGTGACCCACATGACGTGCAGCAGCACGATGTAGACAATGAGCATCATCCAGGCTTCTCTCAATTTAATGATATTGGCTATAAAAAAAGAAGACTCTACAATGGTGAACACTGCGAAAAGAATTCCGACTAGCCATCCCGGCCAGTGGAGCTTATACTCTAAGAAATAGATGAGCAGCAACGTGGTCATCATCATGGTAACCGTAATGAAGAAACCATATGCCGCGCCCATTGCCGAGGAGGTTTGGAAATAGAGCACAACACCAATGCATCCTGCATAGAGCAACCAGTTTACACTTGGTATATACAGTTGTCCCTTTTGTTCGGTAGGAAACTTCATGCTCACCTTGGGCCAGAAGTTCAAGTTTACCGCCTCACTCACCAGCGTGAATGAACCGGAAATCAAGGCTTGAGACGCAATGATAGCCGCCATCGTTGCAATGAAAACTCCCGGAACTACAAACCATTCCGGCATGATGGAATAGAAAGGATTCTTTCCCTCCAGTGAAGGCTGTGAGATGATCCAAGCCGCCTGCCCCAGGTAATTCAGCACCAACGTTACTTTTACAAAAATCCATGACACGCGTATGTTATCGCGACCGCAGTGCCCCAAATCGGAGTAAAGTGCTTCCGCACCCGTCGTGCAAAGGAAGACAGCACCTAACAGCCAAAAACCACCCGGATAATCGACTAACAGATTTATGGCGTACTTCGGATTAAGCGCATGCAGTACTTCCGGACGTTGAATAATTTGATTGACACCAAGCACGGCCAGCATGGTAAACCATACCAACATGATAGGGCCGAATGTTTTTCCGACAAGCTTGGTACCGTAGCGTTGGAATACAAAGAGCAACGTGATGATTATGATAACGATGGGTATTACCGGCAAGTCTTCTTTGAGAATCTTTAAACCTTCGACTGCAGATGAAACCGAAATGGGTGGTGTAATCATTCCATCACACAACAGGGTTGCTGCGCCAATCATAGCCGGCCAGAACAACCACCGGCCCTTGCGCTGCACCAGCGCATAGAGGGAGAATATCCCTCCCTCACCCTTGTTGTCTGCCTTCAGCGTAAGAAAGATATACTTGAACGTTGTTTGAATGGAAAGCGTCCAGAACACACACGATACAGCACCAAAGACCAACTCCTCCGATATCACGCCGTGAGCATGATTCATGATTTCACTCATCACATAAAGCGGAGATGTCCCGATGTCGCCATAAATAATACCTAACGTTACGAGAACTCCTGCTGCGCTGAGCTTTTGCAAATGGGAGGTTGCCATGAAAATTGAAATTATTGGCCGAAGGTAGGTGTACGCCGAGCGTTGTTGTTCTCGCACTTTCCACTTTTTCATGAACCACGAGCGGTTCACAGTGCTACATTTGCAATGTGAGTACGGGTGAAATCATAATGATCTTGTTTGTGTATCTGCTGTTCTTCGGCGCGAAGGGCATTCCCTCGCTTGCACAAACACTGGGAAAAGCCATGTATCAGTTTCGCAACGCTACCAAAGATGTGCAGGATGAAATTCTGAAAGGAGCCTCGGAAGTGAAGAAGCAAACCAGCGCGCTGCGACTGGATCAGATAGACATTGAGGAGGCTCCGAAACCACGAACGGAAACATCCATTCCCAAAGACAACTCCTCCGAGCAAGAAGCCAATCGTTCATGAACAAGATCGTTGTTTATTCCAACGGCCCCCAACAGCTTCTTTATTACCCCGACTTTTTTGATCGCAGCTATTTCGAGCAACTCAAAAACGAATTGCCCTGGCAGCAAAACGAAATACGCGTTTTTGGAAAACTGCATCAGGAGCCTCGCCTTACTTGTTGGTTTGGGCCTTCCTATAAGTACAGCTCCATTCAATGGGAGGAAGCCCCTATTCCGAACGTAGTAACTCCCCTAACCGAAGGCATAGCAACTATCACGGATTTTTCATTCAATGCTGTGCTGGCAAACTACTACCGCAGCGGCAGCGACAGCATGGGGTGGCACAGCGACAACGAGCCTGAAATGGATAGCTCACTCATTGCCTCGGCCTCCTTTGGTGGCACACGCCCGTTTCGATTTCGGAATAAGTTGAGCGGGCAAACAATTGCCATGGAACTGCACGACCGGTCCCTTTTGCTGATGTGCCACATGCAACAGGAATGGCAACACGCGCTGCCCAAATCGAAGCGTGCTCAGCAACCTCGCATCAATCTGACCTTCCGAAACATTCATTCCATCTGAAAAGTGTAGACAAAAAAAGGGGCCCGTTGAGGCCCCTTTTCAATGCTGTATTTAAGGCTTATGCTTCTGCCTTTTTGTTAGCCCAATTGCGCATATCAACCACAATTGGCGATGCGATGAAGAGCGTAGAGTATACACCGGAGATAACCCCAATGATCATTGCGAAGCAGAATCCGCGGATATCGTCGCTACCGAAGATGAACATTACCATCAAGGTCAACAATACCGTCATGGACGTATTGATTGAACGTCCAAGCGTGCTGTTCAATGCATCGTTGATAGTGCCTTCAATCGGCGCGTTTTTGCGACCTCCGAGGTACTCACGGATACGGTCGAAGATTACCACGGTGTCGTTGATCGAGTAACCAATTACCGTCAGGATCGCCCCGATAAAGTTTTGGTTAACCTCCAGTGAGAATGGCATTACACCGTTCAACAAAGTGAAGGCTGCGATTACCACCAAGGCATCGTGCAACAATGCTACCGAAGCACCCAGTGCGAAGTCCCACTTGCGGAAACGCAACATGATGTATGCACCCACAAGAATCAACGAAAGGATAGTAGCCCATGAAGCTTGCTTGCGGAAGTCGTCGCTCATGGTAGGATCCACTTTGTAAGAAGAACCAACCGTGAAGTCAGCATTCATCTTAGCAAACCCTTCGGCCATTTTCGCACTCACCATATTCTCAACTTCCGGATTTTCAGAGTTGATCATATAGTTGGTAGTCACTTTGTAGCTCTTGCTTCCGTTTCCGATGCTTTGCACCACAACTGAAGCTGGAGATCCGTTCTCTTCAACCAACACAGAACCTACGTTCGCACGCAATTGGTCAACATTCACATCAGAAGCGAAGTCAACACGAACAGAGGTACCACCCGAGAAGTCAACACCCATATTGAAACCACGGGTTACCCATGAAGCAGCACCTGCGATCATGATTACCATAGAAATCACATAGAACATCTTACGCTTCGCTACGAAATCGAAGTTCACCTTCGTAAACCAGTCCTTGGTAATGTTGCTGTAAAATGTAATCGGCTTCTTGTTCTCCAAACGACGATACAAAATCAGTCGTGAAATGATCAAGGCAGTTACGAGTGTTGTGAAGATACCGATGATCAACGTGGTAGCGAAACCTTTGATAGGTCCGGTTCCCACGAGCAACAAGATGACACCTGTAATCAAGGTAGTAGCGTTACCATCGATGATAGCGCTCAATGCCTTGATGAATCCATCCTTCATCGCAGCGCTGATGCCTTTGCCTGCGCGAAGTTCTTCCTTCACACGTTCGTAGATAAGTACGTTCGCATCAACCGCCATACCCATGGTGAGTACGATACCCGCGATACCAGGCAGAGTAAGCGAACCTTGCATAGATACCAGCGCTCCAATCATGAAGAACAAGTTGGCAATCAATGCTACGTTAGCAGCCCAACCAGCCCATGCGTAGTAGAAAATCATGTAGATAAGGATGAGAACGAATGCAATCACGAATGACAACACACCCGCATTGATGTTCTCCTCACCTACTGATGGACCTACGGTTACTTCGTCGATGATCTTAGCAGGAGCAGGCAATGAACCCGCCTTCAACAAACCTGCAAGGTCTTTTGCTTCTTGCTCGAGTTTCGGTTGATCTGCACCGGTAGCCGCGCGACCGAACTGAATCACAGAACTTCCGTTTGGAATTTCGCTATTTACGCTTGGTGCAGAAAACACCAAGTTGTCCATTACGATTGCAATTGAACGCTTGTTATCTGCAGCGTTGCGACGAGTCATTTCTCTCCAAACAGCAGCGCCTTCAGAGTCCATGGTCATGTTTACTTCCACCTCACCGGTGATCATGTTGAAGTCTTGACGGGCATCAACAATCGACTTACCATCAAGCTCCGCCTTGCCGCGCAAGCTCTTGTCTTTGATACCATAGAGCGCTACTACATTTTTCTCAGGTTTGGCAGCCCACAACAAACGCAAGTCTTGTGGAAGGGCGTCTTTCGCCACATCCATGTTGAGGTATTTATTGATTTCAGAGGTGTCGCTCACCATTGCAAATGCAATTACAGCTGAACCCGCTTGCGGGTTGATTTGCATCTTGCGCAATGGATACTTGCGGTTCAATTCTGTTTCAGTGAGCAGGCTATCAGGACGAACAGTGGTGTCGCGGTATGCAGTGCGAATAGAGTCTTGCTGAACCTGGGTAAGCGAAGTGTCTTTCATCGCCACCATCATCAACGAGTCTTTGCGGGCGCGATCAGGATCTTGAGAATACAAATCGGGAGCTACCTTCTTACCGATGGTGCCATACAACTCATACATCTTCATGAACACCTCGTCGGTACGGTAAGTATCCCAGAACTCAAGGTTTGCTGTAGCCTTCAAGGTCTTGCGAACGCGTTCACGATCGTCGACACCCGGAAGTTCAACCACGATACGGCCTGTTAGCGACTGGCGCTGAACGTTTGCCTGAGTTACCCCAAATGGCTCGATACGCTTTTTGATGATGTTCTCCGTGTTGTTGAGAGCGTCATCAGCTTCTTTGCGGAGGATTTCAATCACATCGTCATCGGCAGATTTAGCAGGGAATTTACCCTTGTTCTCCATCGTGTCGAAAACACGCCACATTTCAAGACCTGAGGTGTTGTTTTGCTTCCATGCATCATAGAACAAATCAACGTAAGCCTTGGATGAGCTGCGTTGAGCAAGCTTCGCATCGGCAATCGACTTCTGGAACACCGGATTGGCGTTATTGTCAGAAAGTGCAATGAAAAGATCGGGGATCGACACTTCGAGTACTACGCTCATACCTCCCTTGAGGTCGAGACCAAGGTTGAGCTCACGCTCTTTCAAGTAGTTGTAGCTATGGCCAAATACCGGAAACGCAGAAGCATCGGAACTGTCGCGAAGTACCTTGCGATACAAAGCAGTGTAGGCGGAATCACCAACGGTGTATGAAACACCGGCCGTGTTCAACGAGTCTTCCACCAGTTGGCCAACCTTCTTTTCGTAGCTTCGGGCTACAAATCCGAACGACAGCACATATACTACCGTCAATGTGAGAAGGATCACGAAGATCCACAAGAGCGATTTATTACGCATGTAACTGAACTAATTGGTAAGTCTTATTTTGACAAAGGTTGCAAATATAATATGGCACGGCCTTTCAAACGTGTGTGAATTGAAACTTTCAACATACACCCTGTTTGTAATCGAACCTGTATCAATGAAAAAGCACCGCATTGCGCAGTGCTTTCTCATTTTTACATGATTCGATTATGCAATATAACCGAGCTCTTTAGCTTGCTTCATAGCAGCCATTAAGCCCAATTTGTTGATGGTCTTCATTCCTTTTGGGGTCACACGCAATTCAACCCAACGCTTCTCCTCTTCCAACCAGAAACGCTTGTATTGCAAGTTCGGATAGAACTTACGCTTGGTTTTGATATTCGAGTGAGACACTTTGTGTCCTGACTGTGTGGTCTTTCCTGTGATCTGACAAACGCGTGCCATGGCAATATACTTTTTAAAATGGGCGGCAAAGAAACGACAATTTTTTTAAAATTCAGCCTTTTGAATTAAAATTTCTTTGCGGAGCAAATTCAACCCGGCAAAAGAGGCCATATCCATGTTGTTGTCTCTGCGTTTGCCCAGTCTCAATTCAACTGACTTGCAACCGTTTGGACCTGCCACTGCTACGTAAATAAGTCCCACCGGCTGTTCTTCTGTGCCGCCTCCGGGGCCTGCTATACCTGTAGTCGAAATGGCCCAATCGGCTCCAAATAGTCGGCGCGCGGCAGTCGCCATGGCTCGAGCCACCTCGTGACTTACTACGTTAAACTCTTCGATTACCTTCGGATCTACGTGGAGAATTTCAGACTTAACTTCATTGTTATAAGCTACAACCCCTCCTTTGAAGTAATCGCTGGAACCAGGCACCGATGTAATCATGCGGGAAAGCGTGCCACCCGTGCAGCTCTCTGCTAACGCGATAGTTGATCCGCGAGAGCGCAGCATGGCTCCCACTATCTCTTGCAGCGTATCCTTATCATACCCATAGATATGCTCGCCCACCAATCGGTGAAGCTCTTCTTCGCACACTCGAAAATCCTCCTCCACATTTCTGCCCGCTTCACTATAACTAGACATGCGCAACTTCACCATGCCGGGCGAAGGCAAATAGGCCAATGCAATTTTGCGCTCCTCCAGCATGTGCTCCCAACCGGTAAGCAAATTGGCCAAAAAGGACTCTCCTACTCCTGTGGTGAGTATCGTGCGGTGGCGAATGACAGGCCTCTTGTAGAATGAGGCCAACTTTCCGAACACTTCATCTTCCATCATGCCCTTCATCTCATAGGGTACACCCGGCATGGAGATAAACACTCGGTCGCCTCGCTCGAACCACATACCACAGGCCGTTCCTCTGTAATTATGAATAACGGTGCACGCCGCGGGCACCAAGGCCTGTTGTCGATTGACTTCGAGCATGGGTAACCCCCGACGCTCAAAAAACTCGGTGATGCGCTGCAAGGCCGGCTCATCCATAATCAGATCGGTGTTGAAATATTTACACAGCGTATGCTTGGTAATGTCATCTTTTGTGGGGCCCAGGCCACCTGTCATGATGATGATGTTGCTTCTTGCCGAAGCCTCGTTGAGCGAAGCTGTTATCTCATCCTTGTTATCGGATATTACAATGGAGCGGTGCACCTTAATGCCAATCGCATTCAACTGTTCGCCCAACCACGCGGCATTGGTGTTGATGGTCTGCCCAATGAGCAACTCATCGCCGATGGCTATAATTTCCGCATTTATCTGTTGTGGATGCATTTTTTCTGAATCATT
>CALQJP020000084.1 GCA_943330925.2 Chryseobacterium gleum | reverse complement strand
TGGTTGGTGGGAATGCCGGCAGAAACAGCGCGTGCCATGTGCTCACTCATATTCGCAGGAGTAATGGAGCGCTATCCGAACATACGCTTCAACTTCGCACACGCTGGAGGTTCGTTCTTACCTACACTGGGTCGCATCGAGCATGGATTCAATTGCAGACCCGATTTAGTTGCCATCGACAATCCTGTTAATCCGCGCAAATACGTCGGGCATTTTTGGGTTGACAGTGCAACGCACGATGACAAGCTGTTTCAGTATGTGCTCGACATGCAAGGTTCAAAACGTGTAACGCTCGGCACCGACTATCCATTTCCACTTGGCGATCTCGAGGTGGGCAGGTTCATCACGCAAATGAATCTTGAGCAATCTGTTATTGAAGATGTATTCTGTAATGCTACACTGGAGTGGCTGAAGCTCGATAGGAATCAATTCATTTAGCCTTATTGAGCTTGGCAGCAACAAAGAGAAGTTGCTGACTGGAATAACGCGAATAGACATCATACAACTGCGTTTTTTCGTTCCGAACCACCTTGGCATTCATCACTAACACCGGAAAATCGGCAATACTATCCTGGCGGAAACCCAGAATTTCCGTGCGTATACCATCGAATTGAGACGAATCTTGTGCCGCCATTCTTTGGCCCATTTGGTACAGTATCGTATCCGGGAAGAACGTTGGATCCACAGCGTGTCGAACGGAATCAAGGCCCTTGGAAGGATCCCATCGAAAAAATGTAACCGCATTATCAATGCAGCGATCGGCAATGGTCAACTCTTCACACGTGTAGGTGGCCTGCAAGGGTGTTGCTTTTTCCTGAGAAATATTCACTCTCACAAAGCAGTTGCCGCTTCGTTGCTTTTCACTCAGCTCATTGTAAAATGCCAATGCACAAACGGAGGTTATTTGCTCTTGTGTGTAATCGGAAGTAATCCTCGCCCCCTCAATGTTGAGCGCAAAAACATTGCCTGTTGGCTGCTCCAGCAATTCTGCATTGGCTGCTCCAGAACCCACAAGAGCAGCGGATTTCAAGGCGGCGTCGTTAAGTGAATGATCTGAACAACCGATAAAAATCAGGCACAAGGCAAGTGCCTGTGCAAGGTCTCTCCAGTTAGACAATACGGAATGTTGTTTCACCATGTGAATCGACCATTAAATTTTTTTTCATTGCCTACGGCGTCAATTACCGTGAGCTCGAATTGATGCTCTCCTGGCGCTATGTATCTGCTGTTGAAATAATACGTTAATCGGCTGTTCTTCGCATCGTATTCCATGAGTGCCCATTTGCCGTCAATACGCGGAATTATCTGATCGATGCCGGAAAGCCCATCCGAAATTTTAAACGAAAAACTCTTCTTTCCTTTCATTATTGCTGCAAAATCAACGACTGAAATACCCGGCTTGACAGTGTCGGTCATCAGGGCAAAATAACCGAGATACATCGGCTCAGCCGAAATCCAGCCATTCTCAAACTTGCTTGCCTCGGCAATGAGCTTGTTCTTGTCGGGGTCCCAGCGCACGACCGTTGTTTTTCGCTCATACCCGGGCTTCACCTTGTCCGCTTTGAGAGCAAGCGAGTAAGCATTGTGTGCAGGTTCGTATGGCGATGCAATTAGATAAGCCGGTCCTACTGAGTTTGCAATTTTGGTTGTTTCCGTTATATCCAAATCCAGATTTTCATAAAGTGTATTTGCCTTCATCGAAATCCTGACTCGTTCTGTTTCAATAGCGTTATCGCGCTCCCAATCCCAATGTGCGAGATGAGCCTTTGAAGGCAACGGCTTGCCGGGAGCTGTCAGCGATTGCACGTTGAACTTCACGCGTGACTCATTGCCCATGATATCAAGCAATCGGTATTCGCAGGCATGGGTCTTTCCATCGCGAAAACTGATAACACCGTCGTTGACCAGGTTGTCATAAATGTCGAGCGGATTTCCGGGCAATCGATACGAGCCGTGGATGGAGCTTCTGTCCTTCTTAAACCGCTCGTAGATGGTATGCGCATTCATGGCGCGATTGGTTGCAAAATCGAGTCGATCCATTCGCTGCCCATACACTTGAAGACCATCTACAAACAATTCGATTCGATAGACGCCGCAACGGTTGCTATTTCCATCCAGCATATCGACAGTCGTAATTGCAAAACCCACATCACCGTATACGTTGGGAAGCGTGGTAGTTTTCAGTCCACCGCCCTTTGTTTCCAATACAACGGGCAAGCGTGCGCCATTCACCCACGAAGAGTCGGTTAGCGGGACCAACCAAACATGCGACACGGAAGGCGGTATTTTATCTTTTACTACCAGGCCGAACAACAACGGATTGACCAGTTTTTCGGTTGCGGTTTCGCGTATTTCAAAATGAAGATGCGGTCCACCACTGCTTCCTGAATTACCCGACAGTCCGACCACTTCACCTTTGGTTACCGGCAAAAGCCCCTTTTCGGGAAATAGATCGACGCTAAAGGATTCCAGATCGTATTGTTGGTTTTTGACGTATTCATCAATATTAGGCGCATAACGCAGCAAGTGACCGTAGACGGTAGTATACCCATTCGGATGATCGATGTAGAGCGCATAGCCATAGCCTGCGGGTGCCACCTTTATGCGCGACACATAGCCTTCCGCAGCGGCGAGCACATTGAGTCCTTCGCGCTGTTCGGTTTTAATATCGATACCCGCATGAAAGTGATTGGTGCGCAGTTCTCCGAAATTACCGGAGAGGTTGAGCGGAATTTCAAGAGGAGATTGAAAGTAATTTTTGGGATACTCTTTCACTTGCGCACACACCAGCAAGGGCGCGCAAATCGGAATGGCGACGATAAGGTATCGGAAAACAAATAACAAAAAAGGCATAGCAGGCGAAGTTGGCTCATTGATGGAATTTGAATGAGCGGTGAAGGCACAAAATATGAACATCCTAAAAAGGAAAAAACAAACTTGCCGCATGGGAATCTTCCCTTAACTTTGACGCACAATCATTATTGACTCTATTGTATTCAAGACCAATGAATGAACTTTTGATAGAACGCATACAAGCTAAAATCGTGACACTCGGAGAGGCCAAATTGAGCCTCCAGCAGCAGGTGCAGCGCCTGCGCGAAGAAAATGAAGCCATGCATCGTATCAACAAGGAACTTCAGCAGCAGGTCGATGAATTGAACAACCGAGTAAATACCGTTGTAAACACCGGCTCAATGCCTACGCCGCAGGACGACAACTTCCGCGGAGTAACCCGACACAGGATCAATGAGTTGGTGAAGGAAATAGATGAGTGTATAACGCTACTCAACAAATAAGCAATCTACATGAGCGAAATTTCGATCAAAGTGAACATTGCAGGCCGTACTTACCCACTCACGTTGGGCAGTGCTGAGGAAGTAAACATCCGTAAAGCAGAAACGACCATTGAAGAGAGCATACAGGCATTCCAAAAGAACTACGCAGTAAAAGATAAACAAGATCTGTTGGCCATGGCATCGTTGCAAATGGCCGCCAGCGCAATCAAAAACATGGAACCCCGCATTGAACGTGTGGTGGAAAAAGTGGTTGAACGAGTAGAAATTCCGGTCGACCTCTCTCCTGCTCTGCTCGCTTTGGAAAGTCAATTGGACCATTACCTGGTTTAAATCTCGCATCGATTTCCCCCTTTCCTGTGTCAAACCGAAGGCAAAGTGCCCTCGGAAACAACTTATTAATACATATAGCTATGGGCGAAATTATGAATGTGCTCGTTGCTTCACTCGCAGGAGTGGCCGTAGGTGGCGGATTTACCTGGGTGTTCTTCAACAATATTTTGAAGAACAAAAAGGAAGGAATCCTGGCGGAAGCAACAAAAGAAGGAGAAACTATTAAGGAAAAAAAGATTCTTCAGGCCAAAGAGAAGTTTTTGGAAATGAAGAACCAACACGAAAACGAAGTTCGTGAGCGAAACAAGAAACTGCAGCAGGGAGAAGACAAGGTAAAATCGCGTGAACGCGAGCTTTCTCAGCAAATAGAGCAGAACAAGCGCAAAGAGAAAGAAATTGAGTCATTGCGTGAAAATCTGAACAAACAGCTCGAGACCACCCAGCGCAAGCAAACAGAATTGGAGAAGAACAACCAAAAAGTTGTCGCTCTGCTCGAAGAAACAGCGAAGATGTCGGCCGACGATGCGAAGAAGCGCCTCATGGAACAGCTGAAAGAAGATGCCCGCAATGCGGCGGCGGCTCAAATTCAAGGTATCGTTGATGAAGCCAAGCTGAAAGCCAATCAGGAAGCCAAGAAAATTGTTATCCAAACCATTCAACGCACTGCCGTAGAACACGCAGTAGAAAACAGTGTTTCGGTATTCAACATTGAGAACGACGAAATTAAAGGTCGTATCATCGGACGTGAAGGCCGCAACATTCGCGCACTGGAAGCAGCCACTGGCGTGGAAATCATCGTAGACGACACCCCGGAAGCAATCGTACTTTCTTGCTTCGATCCCGTGCGTCGTGAAATTGCTCGTCTCTCATTGCACCAGCTGGTTACGGACGGACGTATTCACCCGGCACGTATTGAAGAAGTAGTTGCGAAGGTGACGAAAAACATCAACGACGAGATTGTTGAAGTCGGAAAGCGCACCACCATTGAATTGGGCATCCACGGTCTGCACAGCGAATTGATTCGCATGGTGGGTCGTATGAAATACCGTTCATCGTATGGACAGAACTTGCTGCAGCACTCGCGTGAAGTAGCGAACCTCTGCGCCACTATGGCTAGCGAGCTGGGATTGAACCCGAAAACAGCCAAGCGTGCCGGTCTGTTGCACGACATAGGCAAAGTGCCCGACGATGAGAGCGAGTTGCCACACGCAATTCTGGGTATGAAACTCGCCGAGAAATTCGGAGAGAAGCCCGATGTATGCAACGCAATCGGAGCTCACCACGATGAAATTGAAATGACCACTTTGTTGTCGCCCATCATCCAGGTGTGCGATGCCATCAGCGGAGCGCGCCCCGGTGCACGCCGTGAAGTGGTGGAAGCCTACATCCAACGCTTGCGCGATCTGGAAAACATAGCACTCGAGAACAACGGTGTATCGAAGGCATTTGCTATTCAAGCCGGTCGTGAATTGCGCGTGATGGTTGAAGCTGACCGCGTATCCGACGATCAGGCCGATGCATTGGCGATTAGTCTTGCAAGCAAAATCGAGACAGAAATGACCTATCCGGGTCAGGTTCGCGTAACGGTAATACGTGAGAAGCGTGCCGTAGGAATTGCGCGATAAACCGACCGCGGTTAATAGTTGAAGGTTGAACGTTGCTGATTCAAGAAAGACACGAGCTTTCTTAGCAGCAACGTTCAACCTTCTCTCTTTTATAAAGCACTAAGTCACGTTGAGTACGAAAGAACAAATGGCCACGAGCTTCAGCTGGAATACCCTCACCGTGGTGTTGCAGGTAGTTATCCAATTGGCCTATACCGGTTTGCTGGCCCGTCTGGTTGAGAAAGACTCCTTCATGCTCATGGGCATTGTACTGGGCATTATGGGCTTCGCCGAAATCTTTTCGCAGGTAGGCGTTGGTCCTGCACTCATTCAGCGCAAGGAGGTAAACCAGCAACACATCAACGGAGCATTCTACATCGCCGTCATACTCGGACTCGGATTTACATTGCTGTTTTTAGGGTTCGCTCCTGCCATCGCCAACTTCTACGAATTACCGGAGCTACGGCCTATCATCCAGGTTGTTTGCACCAGCTTCATCATTTCGGCCATTGCAGTGGTACCGCGCAGCATGATGATGAAGCACATGCGATTCAAGACCATGTTCAAAGCCAGTATGATTTCCATTGTTGGCGGCAATCTCGTTGTGGGTCTCACGCTTGCCTATTTGCAATGGGATGTATGGGCGTATGTGTGGGCTCTCTTTGCACAAAACATGCTCATGACGCTTGCGCTTTGGTATTACGAACCCGTGCGTGTAACGCTGCAATGGGAGTGGAAATACACGCGTGAGCTCGTGCGATACGGTGCGGGAAGTACGCTCTTCAACGCCCTGAATTACCTCGCTACCAAACTCGATGTGCTGCTGGTACCGCGCGCACTTCGGGCAGGACAAAACGAGCTCAGCGCAATACAACGCAATATGGCCTCCTATTTCGAACGAGCCAGCTACGCCATGACACAACCCATCACCATCATGGGCAAATTGAGCGACAGTGTTCTTTTCAGCGGTATGTCGCGCATGCAAGACGACCGCGAACGCTTGCAAAAAACAGTTAAACTGGCTACTTCCATGCTAGGTGTTGTGCTCATACCATCCAGCGTATACATGCTGTTTTTTGGCGACGAGCTCATTACACTTTGGCTTGGTATGGATTATCTGGAAACCGCCTCCATTTTGAAGGTGCTATTTCTCGCCGTTGTGTTTCGCTCCATGAGTAAACTCGGCGACTCACTGCTACGCGCGAAAGACGCCGTTTATCAAGGCTCACTCTTCAAGGCCATCTATGTCATACTAATCGCTGCAGGTATTTGGTGGGGCACGGCCTTCGGCATGCAGGGAGTTGCAATGGGAATTGTTTCGGCCACTATCATTCATTACCTCATGAACATGTTCATGACCACGCGCCTCATACAACTCGGCTGGTGGGAGCTCATGAAAGCGTGGATACCCGGAATAATTCTGGGCGCGATATGCCTGCTATCGTCCTGGACCATTCACATGCTTTCCGCCTGGACACTTCTTCCCTCAGCCCTCACGCTGTTGCTTTCCTTGCTCCTTGTGCCGGCCTCAGCCGCCTTTGGCATCTTTGCGTTTCCACATATTTTGGGAAAAGGAAGTGCCAATCCTCTGCTTTATTTGCCTGCGAGAATTAAAGGGGTAAAGGTGATTGGCAACCTTATCGAGCGAATCAAGTAAAAACGCATCATGAAAAGTCTGCTGACAGCAATTGGATGTTTCATTGTAAGCTTAACAGCATTGCCCGCAACCGCGCAATGCCGCATCAGCATTGAAGCACCCGACTCGCTGCCGTTTCTATTCTCTGTCAATGATCGTGTAGTAAATCAAGTGCCCGTGCTTTCCATTACGCTCGACCAGGCAGCCTTCGGAAAAACAAATTTCAAAGTTGAGTTTCCGGCGAGACCCGAACTTAATTTTTCTCAAGTCGTTACCATTAAAAAAAGTGCGTTCGTGAGCTACTCCATCGAGCGAAACAAAGGCACGCTGAAGTTCATGCTTACAAGCGAATCGGAAATTTCGTTTCCCTATCTCGATGTTTCTGCTAACGAACAATCCTCAACAGATACCCCATCGACACGCCATGCCGGATGCTTTCCTGTCGCCGATGATGCGGCCTATCAGGAAATGCTGGTGCTCGCCGACGCACAGCATTTCGAGTCGAAAAAACTGAGCATTCTATGCGGTTTTGCCAAGGCACAATGTATCCGAGTCGAGCAATTGCGTTTTATGATGAACAAGCTCACAGAGGAAGACAACAAACTCGCGCTTTTGATAGCTGCAAAAGATCACATTTATGATCCGGAGCAGGCACAGCAGGTTCTCAACGAATTCTTTCTGGCCAAAAACAAAACGAAAGCCAGCGAGATAATTGGCGCAAACAGATAGCAAGCACTTTTCGTAAATTCGTGCGCGAAAAATCAACGCACGCATTTCCATGAAAAAAGTCCACAATTTCAGCGCCGGTCCTTGCATACTTCCGCAAGAAGTCATCAAACAAAGTGCAGAGGCCATTCTCGAATTTGATCACATGGGCCTTTCCCTGATGGAAATTTCACATCGCTCGAAAAACTTCGAAGCCGTCATGGATGAAGCGAGAGCGCTGGTGAAAGAAATACTCGGATTAAAGTCGAACTACGAAGTGCTTTTCCTTCAAGGCGGAGCCACACTCGGTTTCTACACCGCAGCGTTGAACTATATGAAAGAAGGCGGAAAAGCAGCCTATGCGAACACAGGTGTTTGGGCGGCCGCTGCCATCAAAGAAGCCAAGCTGGTGGGCAACGTCGATGTGATAGCCGACTCATCGGATAAGAACCACAGCTACATTCCATCTTTCGAAGTGCCATCAGGTTACGATTATTTCCACTTCACATCCAACAATACCATTTATGGCACCCAATTCCAGAGCTATCCCAAGTGCGAAGCTCCTTTGGTATGTGATATGAGCTCCGATATTTTCTCGAAGCAATTCGATGCGAACCAATTTGCCATGATCTATGCCGGAGCGCAGAAGAACATGGGCCCGGCAGGCACGGTGCTATACATCATCGACAAAGAACAGCTCGGTAAAACCGGCCGCAAGCTTCCGACCTACATGGACCTTCAGGCACATATCGACAAAGACTCGATGTATAACACGCCTCCCGTTTTCGCCGTCTATGCGAGTATGCTCACGCTGCGCTGGATCAAAAAGAACGGAGGTTTGAAAGGCATGGAAGACCGCAACCGCGCAAAGAAGGACCTCTTCTACAACGAGCTCGATCGCAACTCGCTTTTCCACGGACACAGCGAACCCGCATCGCGCTCGTGGATGAACCCCACCTTCCG
>CALQJP020000083.1 GCA_943330925.2 Chryseobacterium gleum | reverse complement strand
GCTGCGGTCGACCTCGCTCGATTAGCGGGGCTTGCCCCTGCGGGCGCTATTGTCGAAATTATGAACGACGACGGCACGATGGCCCGTTTGCCTCAGCTTTTTGAAATTGCAGATCAGTTCGGGTTAAAGTTGATTTCGATTCGCGATTTAATTGCGTATCGACTGGATAAGGAAACGCTGATTGAACAGGTCGCGACGCAACAGGTTTCTACTGTTTACGGTGATTTCAAATTGGTTGGTTTTCGACACACTATTGAGCAGAAGGAATACCTGGCATTGGTGAAGGGCACTTGGGAAGCAAATGAAGCAATTCCGGTGCGCGTGCATTCATCCAATTTGTTGGGCGATATTTTTAACTTGAAACGCGATGCCCATGGTTCTCAACTCGATGCCGCATTGCGGTTAATTGAGCGCGAAGGCAAAGGAGTGCTGGTGTACATCAACCGCACGGATGCGAAGCTGGGGCTGCTGCAAGAAATGCAAGATTTGCGTGTTGGCGATGCTCGACATGCTTCATCCATGGATAACCGTGATTATGGCATTGGCGCACAGATACTGCGGGCGATTGGAGTTCGCAACATGCGCATCATCACAAACCACCCCGAATTGCGCCGGGCCGGACTTGATGCCTATGGTCTGGAAATTATGGATACGCTTCCGCTGGAGGGCTAATCCTTTCTAACGACTGATGCAAAAGGAAATCGTTTGAAGTGCATTTCCGGTTTGCAGGGTTGCTGAATAGAAACCAACTGGAAGTGTTGCGGTTGAAATTGTCTCATCGAGTTTTCCCTGGCGTATCATGAAAGTGGATTCAAGGGCCAGGTATCCCAGGCTGTTCACTATCCGCAAAGTTACCGGTTCGTTTTGAGGGGAATTCGCGCTAATGCGAATGAAATCTGCCGCAGGATTTGGGAAGGCGGACAGGTTGGATGTATTCATTGTGTTTTCAACACTCACCAAATCGTCTAAGGCCACCATCGTACCGCTTGGAGTTAATGCCCACACCTGCAGTGTTTGTCCATTGCTGTTGTTGGCCGGTTGACGGAATCCTGTACTTATCAGAACGATTGATTCGTTTTCCCAGACCTCGCTGAGAGCGGGTAAAGTATACGTTTCATATAAGAATTGAGTAGGAGCATTGCGCAATTCAATTCCATAGTTTTCCGATCCTGCAAGGCTTTGAGTAGTGGAAAGAGAACCAGGGTCTAGCGAGTTGAAAAGAGGAGTGATCGGTGTCGACAGTACATTCACATCGATGCCGCCGAGATCTGTTGCTGCGTGCAAAAAACGAAGGTCAACTTCGGATGTGTTGGTTGCAGTCAAGGAAAGGTTGGCGTCATGCAACCAAGCAATGGCTGGAGCGGGGTTGTAGTTAGGGCTATCGAAAATCCCCCACAGGAACAACCGATGAAGTTGATTGGCCTCCAGGTAAAGTGTGTCGTTACTAATCGTGTTGAATGGTGCATCATGCAGAGTTGTTCGCATTCTGATTGGGTCGTTGCATTGAATTGTAAAAAACTCGGTTGCCGTTTCGAACGAAAGGGGAGCGGCATACAATGAGTCATTGATCCAAATATCAATACCGTGCAAGAGCGTGTCGGCCGAAGCATGTATCAATTGAACCGAACAGTATTGGGGCGGAAGTGGAATCTCGAGTACACTTAAAAGATGCATAGGGCCGCCGAGTTCTGTGCAAAGCCAGATGGAAGGAATAGCACTTGTATTGTCAGAATAGGTGAGGGCTGTAACATTTCGCTGCCCCAGATTAAGAGTGTCGAGCGGCGCTTGAAAAGCCGTTATACTGTCGGCTTGCGCGAAGAGTAACCACTCATCGTTTTGCACAGCCAGCGGTATTGTGTCGCTCACCGTGCCGTAGGGGATATCCTCAAACAAGCTGATTTGGTTGATGGTGTCGGCACGCAAACTCACCAGCGGTTCAGATGAGCTGCCATGAAAGAGACGCAGCAACATCGTATTATTTTCGATAGCAGGGGGTGTTTCCCATGGGTGAACAATCAGCTGTGCCGGCACTTCCGGAGAGGAACCTCCGCACCAGTAGAGTTGATGGTTCGAACCGCTGAAAAGGTGCAGGGTGTCGCTCCAGATAGAATCGATTGGACTGCCAAGCAGGTTGGAGTGTATGCTCAGCACTACGTCTTTTCCGGCGGGAAAAGCAATGAATGGAGTTGCTTCATGCGCATTTAGATTCGATATCCACACTTCCTGATCTGTTTCAATGCGAATACTTCCGGACGCCGCCAAGCTTGAATTGTGCAGGAACTGCACATCGGCCGTCAGGTTCCATTGCAATGGCTGCAGGCACACCATAGGGCCGCCTTCACGCGTGGTTGCCCACATTCCCAGTGGCTGGCCATTGTTGTTGTTGCTTTGGTTGAAGTAACCACCCGATACAATAGTGATGGCTTTTCCGGCCCAATTCAACTCCGTGATGGGCAGGGAAAATTCGCCAAAGGTTTCAACACCTGTTGCATCGAGTACGCTCCAGCCATAGTCGGCGGTGAACATGTTGAGGTAGGATGAAAACGAACCGTATGGCATTTGATCGAATGCCGTTAATTGAAACAATTGAGTCTCAGCGATATCGATGGTGTCCAAATCAGTCACCCCATGAAAAAAGAGAACGTCGATGCTTGTAGCAGAAGCACTCAAGTCCATGGCTTGGTTAAACTGCTGCACAGAAACCGGACGCGGAGGATTGTAGAGTTCGGTGTTGAGGTGTCCATGAAAAACAAAAATGTGCTTGCTGTTGGTATTGAGTTCAGTACTCCATGTGCAGTAGGTTATGGAGGAGTCGAGAGCATTGCGCACTTCCAATTGCGCAAGCGGCATTGCAGCAACAGGCAGCAAAGCGGTTGCAACGTGGTAGTTTACATTATCGGCCCAAAGAGAATCGTTCAGCCAAACATCGACCAATTGGAGTGCCTCATCGGGGCTGTTGTGAATGAATTGAACAAGAGCGGTTTGTGTTTTTCCGCTCATCGAAAAAAGCAATGCTATAAACGTTGGGGCAACGTGCCGGATAATCTTGCTGAACATGCCGTGAAATTATGGTAGTACCTCATATCCAAAAAAATTTTCATTTTTCTCTCCACTCAACATGATTTTTGTTGGGAATTGGAAGCCTAACTGAACTTTTATGCTCGTCCTGTTGTTACTCATCAAATAACACAAATCCAGATGCAAGAATTCAGCATAAAAGACCTTGAAAGCTATACCGGCATAAAGGCTCATACTATTCGCATTTGGGAACAGCGCTATGGCCTTCTCAAACCGGAAAGGACAGACTCCAACATTCGGAAATATTCCGACAGAGAGTTGAAAACGCTACTCAATGTAAGTTTACTCAACAACCGCGGTCACAAGATTTCTGAAATCGCAGGTATGTCGGAGGATGAAATGGCGAAGTTGGTTGAGCACTATGCAACGTCTACCCAAAACGATGACACCTTAATCGGTACACTTAAACTCGCTATGTTGAACTTTGACGAGTCATTGTTCAACAGTATTGTTGACCTGCGAATAGCATCTCAGGGGTTGGAGCACACCTATTTGAATGTCCTGACTCCGTTTATGCATCAAATTGGCGTAATGTGGCTGTCGAACGCGATCTGTCCGGCGCAAGAGCACTTCATTTCCAATCTTATACGTCAAAAGCTGTACACTCACATCGACAGGATGGGGCCCGACTTGGTAGTGCATCAAAACAAAACGTTTGTATTGTATCTGCCTGAGCTGGAGTTTCATGAGTTGTCGCTGATTATGCTCAATTTCGCCCTGCGTTCGCGCGGTTACCGCACAATTTATCTGGGACAGTCAGTTCCAATTGAGGATTTATACCAGGTTTCTCAACGAATCGGGGATGTTCAGTTCATCTCACTCTTCACCACACAACCCGTGTCAGTGCTGCTTCCCGGCTATTTAAGGAAACTGGTCGATCAATTTTCGGGAACGCAGTGTGAGTTCCACTTAACAGGAGGAGTTATCCAGGGTACCAAGTCGCCTGAGCTGGGACTTATCAATATCTACTCAGATCTTGGTCAGTTGTTGAGTGCGGTAATAGCTTAAGTCAAACAAACTTTGCTTAATATCATTTTTAGGGGCCGTAAAGGTCCCTTTTTTTGTTTTGATACTGTTCATTCAAGTTGTGTTGCCTCGAAATGCGTGTTCATTTAGTGGTTGGATGTGATTTCAATCGGATTTAAGTGCTTGAAATTTAGGTGTTTGTGTTTTATTGGGGTTTTTGTTTAATGATTTTAGATAAATACTAAACAAAATTCTTGGAATGAGGTAGGGTTTGTTTAACCTTTGCTGTAAATAATTAAACAACGGTAAAATGAGTACCTTAGAGTTTAATCACCTGCTGATTTCAAACCGCCCAATAATGCGCGGTTTCGCAATAAACTTCACCCGCAATGTCGAGGATGCTGAAGATTTGATTCAAGATACCTTTTTGAAGGCCTTGAAGTACAAGGATCGTTTTGAGGATGGCACCAACTTCAAAGGATGGTTGTACACTATTATGCGTAATATATTCCTGAACAACTGCAAGAAGCAGCAATTGGGCAGAAACATCTTCGGCCCATCGGCAGACAGTGTTCCTTATGAATTGGGCTCTCAGGCCGAGAATAACATATACCGTCTCATCAACGAGCGGGACATTCGTGTAGCGGTTGGCAACCTGCGCGATGAGTTACGCAGACCATTTCAAATGGCATACGAGGGATATCAATACGACGAGATTGCCCAGCAAATGGGAGTTCCCACCGGTACTATTAAGAGTAGAATATTCAATGCGCGCAAGCGATTGATGGAAGATTTGAAGGATTTCAACTAGAAGTTTTGGTTAAGGTAATGTTTAGTAGAGAAAAGGAGGCTTGCCCTCCTTTTTTTATTCGCTCATGTGGAAAGGGTTGGCTACAATTATTCAAAAAAAATCCTTGTTTGTAGAAAGCTCTTCTGTATATTTGCCGCCCGAATAAAAAGTAACGCATATGAAAAAAGGAATTCACCCAGAAAATTATCGCATGGTCGTTTTCAAAGACATGTCGAATGAATACGCTTTCTTGGGCAAGTCAACAACCAATGCCAAAGAGACCATCAAGTGGGAAGATGGAAATGAATATCCTGTCATAAAGCTTGAAATCACGCATACATCGCACCCGTTCTTTACCGGTAAGATGCAGTTGGTTGACACAGCGGGTCGTATCGATAAATTCAAAACGCGTTACGCGAAGTTTGACAAGAATAAATAATCAATTTCAAAATATTGAAAGGGCTTCCCGTGTGGAAGCCCTTTTTTTTTGAATTCACATGTTCGTGTTTGCAAATGCCACACATCGAGGGTTGCACACGGATACCTTCCATTGATTTTTGGGAAACGAGAAACGAACGAATCTATCGTCCATCCCTATGATCAAAACCATTTTCATTTTCTTTAGTTACCTGGCCTTTTTGCTGTTGGGTATTTTTAGTTCAGACACCGTTTTAATTGAGAACAATACCCCTGCAATGCTGGCGCCCGGTGTGCGCACCTTGGTGGAAGTGAACGTTCGCAAGGGAGATGTGCAAGGCTTCTCGAAATTGGAGCTCACGTTGCCCGATGGATTTGTTGCTACCCCCGGCGATATCAAAGGAGCTTCTTTCACTTTTAGCGGTGACAAGGCAAAGTTTGTTTGGATGAATCTACCAGAGGAAGACCTGTTTAAAGTTTCTTATTACCTGGAGAGCGAGGTGGGAGTCGAAGGCGCTTACGAAATCAAGGGCACTTTCTCCTATGTAAGAGAGAATATACGTGAGGATATTTATGTGCCAACGCGCACCGTTGTCGTGAAGGAGAATTATGAGGCACCGGTTGATGTTGTAACGCCTTCAGCCCCTGTCGTTCGAGTAGAGGAGCCGGTACTTGAAATGAGCTGTGAGCGACGCATTGAACGGTTGGGTGATAATGAATACCTCGTGCGTTTGAAGGTAAACAACAATCGCATTGTTGGTTTTGGTAAGATTCTCGAAGTCCTCCCGGATAACTGCAGTACCAACCGTGACAACGATGGGGGAGCTGTCATTACGCAAGATGCCAACTCCATTAAGTTCGTTTGGTTTGAAGTGCCAACAGCGCCTTCTTTCGAGATTTCCTATCGTGTTATGTGTATCAGCGATGGTGCTGTTCCCGCCATTCGCGGACAGCTATCATACACAGAAAATGGGAATCCGTTCACCGTTGATATTGTGCAGATGGAGGCTCCGTCAGATTTGGTAGCGTCGCAAACGGCAGATAATACAACAGCAGCACAGTCTCAAACCACAACAACAGATTCAATTGCTTCGACCGCTCAAGGAAATGCTCAATCATCCGACAAAACAACGCAGAATGCACAGGTTGCTGCTAATGGTAGCGTTGCTGGTGGAAATCAGGTAACACCTGTTTCCAATGACACTGCTATTACAAACAACACTGCTGTAAATACCACAAGCAACACGGGCAATAATCAGCAATCAACAAATGTTGAAGTTGGAAATACAGCCATTGGCAATCAAAAGCAAGACTTAGTGGCGAACACAAATGCGGAGAAAACCAATAATAAGACAGTAGAAAACGAAATAGAAGTTGTTACTTCAGTTGACAACGAAACCACCAGAACAGCAGGAAATACAGTGCCTTCAGCAGAAAAGGGCATCACGTATAAAGTGCAAATTCTGGCTGCACATCGTGTTGTTGATAAAAGCTATCTGAAGAAGAAATTCTCCTTTGAAGAGAGCTATAATATTGAACACCACAACGGATGGATAAAGTACACTACGGGAATGTACACTCAGTATAAAGATGCTAGAGATGCCCGAGTGAAAATAACAAGTGCAAGCAGTAAACTGCCAGGCCCTTTTGTTACAGCATACAACGATGGTGAGCGCATAACCGTTCAAGAGGCGTTGTTGATCAGTAAGCAATTGTGGTATAAGTAAGTCTAAAAGCATACTACAGCAAAATGCAACGGCATTTATAGTAGTATTTGGTTAATTAATATAGAATTTGTTTAGGTAATTTAGTTTGAAAATCCCCTGGCAACGGCCGGGGGTTTTTCATTTGGGTGAAATAGTGAAGAAGTGAAATGGTGAAATGGTGAAGTGGTGAAGTGGTGAAATAGTGAAATAGTGAAATAGTGATTAGCTCCTACCGCACCATTTCACCACTTCACCACTTCACTATTTCACTAACTTGCTTCATGAACTGGCTCATCGCCCAACGCGGATTTTTAAACTACCTCAGATTGGAGAAATCACTTTCGGCCAACTCGCTGGAGGCCTATTCGGCCGATGTTGCCAAGCTGCAGCGTTTCGCTGAAGTATCGCTTGGAGGAAGGTCGCCCGTACAAATTTCGCTCGATGACATAAGAGCATTTTTAGGAATGTTGCACGAGGTCGGAATCGCTCCTACTTCGCAAGCGCGAATCATTTCAGGCTTGAAAAGTTTCTATGGCTATTTATTACTGGAGAAGGAAATCAAATCGGATCCGCTGGAGTTAATTGATACACCTCGTATTGGGCGTCATCTGCCCGACGTGTTGAGCGTGCAGGAGATGGAAGATATTTTGGGCGCCATTGATTTGAGTAAACCCGAGGGAACGCGAAATCGAGCCATGCTTGAGATGCTTTACAGTTGCGGTTTGCGGGTGTCGGAGTTGATTGACGTGCGCATATCATGCATGCATTCAAGTGAGGGTTTTTTGCGAGTCATAGGCAAGGGAAATAAGGAAAGGCTTGTTCCAATAGGCAGCACCGCTGTTCAATGGGTGAGTTATTATCGTGAGCAGACACGAAATCATCAGGTCATAAAACCAGGACAGGAAGATTACCTATTTCTGAATCGTCGTGGATCGAAGCTGTCGCGCATGATGGTGTTTAACATCATCCGAGAGCAGGTTCAGAAGCTGGGCATTCAAAAGCAAATTTCTCCGCACACGTTTCGACATTCATTTGCGACACATTTGGTAGAAGCCGGTGCCGACTTGCGGGCCGTGCAGGAAATGCTCGGGCATGCCAGTATCACAACCACCGAAATCTATACTCATCTCGACAGGCATCGGTTGAGAGAGGAGGTGATGTTGTTTCACCCGAGGTATAAAGGAAAAGTATAAAGGGTCGGAGGCGTGATAAAGGGGCTAATCATTACCTCTTTACTATTTCACCATTTCACCATTTCACCATTCACTATTTCACCATTCACTAACTCCGTTTCTTCCGTCTTCGATACGCATAATAATGCATCACCACCTCGAGTGCTTTTTGGATTGCCGTATTAATAGGGTAGAACTCCGCTAGGGTAGGGTCGATGCTGGTGAGGCGGGTGTAGTATTCGCTCATCACGGGTATTTTTTTCCCGGCCTTTAAATCCTCTACGAGTTGATCGTAGTCTTCCGCTTGCTGTTCCTTGATGAATTTGCACGTAACCAATTCACGTTGCCCTTCTTTATTGGTTCGGGCTGTGAATCCGAAGAGTCTGCAGATAAGCCCACGATTCGGGTATGCATTGCACAAGCCGCCGAAATTGGTTATGTGCGGTCG
>CALQJP020000082.1 GCA_943330925.2 Chryseobacterium gleum | reverse complement strand
TGCAAGGGCGGCACAAAGTTGTTTTTCCCGTCGGGTTCCTTTGTGCATGCATCAGGAAAGCCGGTTGTTGGAAAAGTAAAGCTCGTTATAGAGGAGTGCTTCGATCTGGATGAAATGCTAGCAGCGAAACTGAGCACAACCAGCGGAGGTCGGAGACTTGAAACAGCGGGTATGATTAAGGTACTGGCATATGCGGGACGAGAAGAGGTTGGCCTTAAGGACGGTGGACGCTACAACATTTATTTTCCGATTGATGGGGAGCGAAAGGGCGATTTTGAGCTGTTTTACGGCCAAAGCGACAGCAACGGAACCATTGATTGGGTTTTGGATGAAAGTGCTGATCCTATTGAGGAAACCGCTAGTGCGCCTGACCCTATCGTGAACGATTGTTTCGTTCAAATCAGCGCAAGTCAGTATCGTTGCGGCACGCATATTCAAGAGATGGATTATTTCAATTGGCCGCTCATGAACGGCCAGAATCTTAATCAATGGTTCGTGTCTAGTTTCAATCCGGACCCACAAATGCTCGATGATTTTTGTGCAAATCGGATGTACTCTCAGATCACTTTTCACGTGAATGAAGACGGGTCTTTTCGTGATTACTATGTTTCGCACACATCGAAGGTTGAATATGATCGATTGTTGGCCACCGCGCTGTCTTCTATGCCCCGTCTTGACCTGAAGAAGTTTATGCCTGTTTATACAGCAGATCACGCGTGTATTTTGTCGTTCGGGCGTCAACAAGAACGAAGCACCAAGCAATTTGTCGATCGATTTGCGAAGCGTTACGATTATGCTGACCCGGAACAGAAAATGTCTGATGTAAACACCGAAGACCTCAATTACTACGTGTTTTCAAGCACTGAATTGGGGTGGATTAATTGTGACCGCTTTTTGCCGAATGAGTCGCCCTTGGTTGACGTAACAGTGCAGGCTCCTATGTGTGAGAACGCGGCGGTTTCTATGGTTTTTGATTCCGACAAGTGCATTTTATCGGGCATTAAGCAAGGTGATCAGTATGTTTTCAAGGGAGTTCCGGCGAATCGGAATGTTAGGCTCATAACACTGGATAATCCGGGCGGCAATCCTCATATGGAGGTGAGTAAGATTAATACTTCGTGTCGAAGTTATCTGGTGAAGAAAACAGAGCCCATTGCACTCTCCGATTTGGACAGGGCATTGTGCTGGAATTAATGGCTGTGCATTGTGACCTTGGTTACAGGATGCGCAACTATCTTTGCCGTCAAAACACAACACATGCAAGTCGATCATATGTTGAAGACCTTGGGTCTTCAGAGTAGCAACGCCGGCACTAGCACAGGGCTGGAATTCTTTGGTTCAGGCGAATCAATTTCTTCGTATTCGCCCGCTGATGGAAAACTAATAGGAACGATAACAACAACGGCCCCTCAGGATTACGAGCGAGTTATTGCAACAGCGCAAAATGCGTTTCTAACTTGGCGATTGATGCCTGCTCCCAAGCGCGGAGAGATTGTTCGTCAATATGGCGACAAGCTTCGTGCGAAGAAGCAAGAGTTAGGTCAGTTGGTTTCGTATGAAATGGGAAAGTCGCTCCAAGAAGGCTTGGGCGAGGTGCAGGAGATGATTGACATCTGTGATTTTGCGGTTGGTTTGTCGCGTCAGTTGTATGGCTTAACCATGCACAGTGAGCGTCCGGGTCACCGCATGTACGAGCAATGGCATCCGCTGGGTATCGTCGGCATCATTTCGGCGTTCAACTTCCCGGTTGCGGTTTGGAGCTGGAACAGCGCGCTCGCTTGGGTTTGCGGAAATGTGTGTGTATGGAAGGGCAGCGAGAAGACGCCGTTATGTGCTGTAGCTTGTCAAAATATTTGGAATGAAGTTGCGCGTGAAAACAATCTACCCGAGGGTATTTCAAGCATCATTACAGGTGATGTTCACGTGGGAACGATGATGACCGAGGACAAGCGTGTGCCGCTTATTTCAGCAACAGGCAGCTCACGAATGGGGCGCATTGTTGGCGCTAGAGTAGCAGAACGTTTTGGCCGTAGTTTGTTGGAATTAGGGGGTAACAACGCCATCATCGTTACGCCGAACGCAGATTTAAAGATGACAATCATCGGAGCTGTTTTTGGAGCTTGTGGCACAGCAGGACAACGTTGCACAACCACACGCAGGCTGATTATTCATGAGAGCATTTTCGACGAAGTGGTTGGTAAATTGGTTCAGGCTTACGGACAATTGAGAATTGGAAATCCGCTTGATCAGAACAATCACGTCGGCCCACTCATCGACAAGGCCGCTGTTTCTATGTACCTCGACTCTATTGAGGCGGCCAAGCAGCAAGGCGGTAACGTTTTGGTGGAAGGTGGCGTGTTGGAAGGTGCTGGTTATGAAAGCGGTTGCTATGTGAAGCCTTGTGTCATTCAAGTCAAGGATTCTAGTTTGCCGATTGTGCAGCACGAGACATTTGCTCCGATTTTGTACGTAATGAAGTACAGTGAACTTCAAGATGCTGTTGGAATGCAAAACGGTGTAGTTCAGGGTCTTAGCAGCAGTATAATGACCACGAATATGCGAGAAGCTGAATATTTCTTGTCGGTCGAAGGTAGCGACTGTGGTATAGCCAACGTCAACATTGGAACGAGCGGAGCTGAAATCGGTGGTGCTTTCGGAGGAGAGAAGGAAACAGGTGGTGGACGTGAATCAGGCTCAGATAGCTGGAAGAGTTATATGCGTCGTCAAACCAACACAATCAATTACAGTGCGAATCTCCCGTTGGCACAGGGAATTAAGTTCGATTTGTAATCATTCGAACGGCATATCCAGCATACGAAAAAGGACGCAGCAGTGCGTCCTTTTTCATTTCTATTGAGTGGATGATCTATCTGCCCAAATGCATGAGTAAAATGGAAATATCGGCTGGATTGACGCCGCTAATCCGAGATGCTTGGCCAAGGGTTTCCGGTTGGATTGCCGTAAGTTTTTGCCTTGCTTCCGTGCTGATGTTCCCGACTTTTTGGAAATCGAAACCCTTAGGGAAACGGATGTGCTCAAGACGCAGAAGCTTTTCGGCCATTTCGCGCTCTTTCGCCAGATAGCCGCTGTATTTTACTTCGATTTCGGCTTGTTCGAGAATTTCAGGAACCAACTCCCCAGTATTGGCAATGCTTTCAACGATGGATGGATATAAGGGGGTAAAATCCGACAAACGAAGCTCGGGCCTACTCAAGATACTGCTGAGCTTGAGTTTTTGCGTTATTGGGACGCTATTGCGTTTTTCAAGCGTCGAGTTGACTGTTTCTGGGTCAATGGAAAGCTTTTCGAGGTGTTTAAGCAGGGTTTTCTTGCCCGCAAGCTTTTGTTCCACGTGAAATATGCGTTCCGGGCTCGCGAGTCCGAGTTCGGCTGCTTTAGCGGTTAAGCGCTCATCGGCATTGTCTTGTCTCAGGAGCGTTCGAAATTCTGCTCGGCTGGTGAACATGCGATAAGGTTCGTCGGTCGATTTTGTGATGAGATCGTCTATCAAAACACCAATGTATGCCTCGTCACGGTTGAGAATGAATGGTTCTTTCTCCTGTACGTGTCTTGCGGCGTTTATGCCCGCAATCAGCCCTTGGCATGCGGCTTCCTCGTATCCTGTTGTTCCATTGATTTGGCCCGCAAGGAACAGTCCCGGAATTGCTTTTGATTCGAGAGAATGGTTGAGTTGATCTGGCGGGAAGTAGTCGTATTCAATAGCATAGCCGGGTCGAAACATTTTGGCTTGTTCAAAGCCCGGGATGTGGCGCAGTGCCTGGAGTTGGACTTCTTCCGGTAAGCTGGTAGAGAATCCGTTCACATAAATTTCGACTGTGCTCCAGCCTTCCGGCTCAACAAATATCTGGTGGCGATCTTTGTCGGCGAAACGGGTAATCTTGTCCTCAATGGACGGGCAGTAGCGAGGGCCCACACCTTGAATTCTTCCCGAATACATAGGGCTTTTTTCGAAGCCTGTTGCCAAAATATCGTGAACCGTTGAGTTGGTATAGGTAATCCAGCAGCAACGTTGTTGTTGAAGTGGTTTTGTAATGGGTAGATAGCTGAATTTAGAAGGCTCTGTATCGCCTGGTTGCTCTTCCATGAGAGCGTAATTCAAGGATCTGCCGTCTATTCGAGGCGGTGTACCGGTTTTCATTCGGCCGCTGCGCAGACCAAATGAATTCAGTTGTTCTGTGAGTCCTTCTGCCCGCTTCTCCCCCATTCTACCGCCGCCAAACTGCTTTTCTCCGATATGAATGACACCATTCAGAAAGGTGCCACTGGTAACAATAACAGATTTGCAGTTGAAATGGATGCCCATACCCGTGGTAACACCCGTAATGCGGTTGTTTTCGAACGTTATTTCGCTTACCATATCCTGCCAAAAGTCAACCAAAGGTGTAGCCTCCAGCATATTGCGCCATTCTTCAGCGAAACGCATGCGGTCGTTTTGTGTACGTGGGCTCCACATGGCCGGGCCTTTCGATTTATTGAGCATTCGAAACTGAATGGCTGATCTATCGGATACGATACCGGAATATCCACCAAGTGCATCGATTTCTCGAACGATTTGACCCTTGGCAATACCGCCCATTGCAGGATTGCAGCTCATCTGACCAATCTTGTTCATGTCCATGGTAATCAAGAGGGTACGAGCTCCAAGATTAGCAGCAGCTGCCGCTGCTTCGTTGCCGGCATGACCAGCACCGATAACTATAATATCATATGAACTTTCCATAAAAAATAGGTTCCACGTGAAACGATTGCTTTAGATGTAGTTTTGGATTTTGGAGAGGCATTTTTCTTCTTGTTGCCTCATGAGCGCGATATCTTTTTTTAGCTTGTCTTTGTACCCACATAAATGCATAACTCCATGAATAATAACACGATAAGTTTCATGTTTAAGTGGTGCGCAGTTTTGATTTGCATTGTCTTTGACACGGTCAAAACTGATATAGAGATCGCCAGAAACGGTGTTTCCTTGGCTAAAATCGAATGTGATTATGTCGGTGTAATAATCGTGGTTCAGATGGGTTCGATTCATCTCGAGAAGATGGTCGTCTGAGCAGAAAATGACATTGATATCTCCCGGTTTCTTGTTTTCAAGGAAAATGCAGTCGCTTATCCATCGTTTTAAAGCGTTTTTTTGCTTCAGTTGAGGGTCAGCATCAAGTGTGTGAAATAAGATAGCCATAACGGCGCGAAATTACGTTTTTGACGCCATTAACAAGATATGAACACGTTAAATGTGGCTTTGCCGGTTAAGCGATGCCGGATTCAGCGATTGTTTTTACCGGGAACTTTCGTTGGTCGGGAAGCCCTGCAACTACCCGTTTCTAGTTGAGCCTTCGAGTTTGAGAGGTCAATGACATTTGCAATGAGCTGGATTTACGAAAATCTGGTTCATGTTTCATGTGAAATGCTTCGAGTGTATTTAATTTCACCGCCCATGAAGAATATTGCTGTATTGGTGGACTACACCGAGGGATGCAGAAAAGCCCTCAATCAAACGCGCGTCTTGGCAGAGTTGGCAGGACCTCGAATTCATGTATTGAACGTGACCTCAAACGAAATCAATGAGGCAGAGCACGCACGGTTAAGCGCTTTTGCAACGGAAGAGCTGGGCGTTAGCTTGCCAGTGGAAACACATCTTGCAGATGGTCGACTCATGACCGCTCTCAAGTCTGCCTTGGAGGACATCAACCCCGATCTGATTGTGCTATGCACGCACGGTGTCAAAGGGATTACACAGCATTTGTTTGGCGCGAGAATTTTATCCCTGGTTCAGTCGCTCGATAAATCATTTTTGGTTGTTCAGGAGAACAGTGAAATCAGAGAGGAGGGTTTTGCGAAAATTCTTTTTCCCGCCACCCATAGCGACCATGCAAACATCTTGATTGAACAGGTTACCAGCTTGGCTGCAGAATGCGATAGCGAAGTGGTTTTTTACGAAATAGATAAGTACTTTGGCGATGTTGAGCAAGAGATTCTTCAAAACTTCGATGCAGCGAAGAAGGCTTTCAAAGCAAAGGGAATTCGGTTTAGCCATGTGAAAGAAGAGCCCAACAATCATTCAATGGGCTTTGCTCGTCAAACACTTGATTACGCCGCCAAGAATGGAATAGGACTTATAGCTACGCTTTCAGAAGTAGCAGACAATGGGTTTCTAATGTTGAAGGCAGACAAGGAGCTGTTGCTTACCAACACGCAAGGAACACCGGTGTTTGTGTGCGGGGATTTTTAAACGGCAGCGTTTTCCAGAACAGCGAACTCCAAGATAACAACACGGCCGTTGTCTTCAAACAGACAGTTATCGGCTAGTTTTTTCATGAGGAACACTCCGCGACCGTGGGGTTTTTCAATGTTTTCGGGCGCGGTAGGATCGGGTAGATTGTCGTAGTCAAAACCAGGACCCTCGTCTTCAATGGTGAAACGCAAGTTGTTTTCGTTCACGGTGAAGTGAATGGTCACCATCTTAGATGCGTCCATTTTGTTTCCATGCACGATGGCGTTGTTTACCGCTTCTGTCATAGCGATAAGTAATTCACCGTAGTAGTCTTCTTTCACGTGAAACTCAGCGCATACATCGTCGATTAGCTGTTCGGCAATGTGAATGTTTTCCAACACTGAAGGAAATTGTAGGGTGCGGTTTACGGATGCCATATTGAATTATTGGTCGCCTAATTTAATGAAATACGAATTTACCTTTTCCTTGTAGTATGGTTTAAGGGTAGGCGGAACAGTTTTCAACAACTCGGTTTCCTGTTGCTTTTTGCGCATGTACTCTTCATACTTCATGGGGTTGGAAACCGGATAATCGCGCGCTTCATTGCTTTTGCGCTCATTATCTCGATCGCGCGTGCGCTCAGCTTCCTCTGCTTTGAGCAGCCTTATTTCAATGTCGCGCTGACGTCGAATAGACTCCTCTGATATTTGATTATTGACGATGTCTTTCTGCAGCTGTTCCATTTCCTTCGCAATTTGCTTCATTTCATTGCCATTGCCGCTACCGTCCTGGTTGAGCTCAGCGGCTTTTTCTTCAACAGCCTTGCGAATGGCCGCCTGCTTGGCTGCCATCTCGGCAAGCTGCCTGCTCATTTGTTGACCTCCTGAATTGCTCTTCCCTTGATTCTTTCCTTGCTTCTTCATTTCCTCCAATTGCTTGGAAAGTCCTTCCTGCATCTTTTTTATTTGACCGGCGCTTGGCTTGGGCTTGCTGCCGCTTCCGCCGGGCTTGTTGCAACTGCCGCTACCCGGTTTGCTGTTCGCAGATTGTTGTTGCATTTGCTTGAGCGCCTCATCCAACATCAAAGCAAGGTTGTTGAAACTTGTCATCACGTATTGCTGTGAAGAGGTTATTTCCGGAGTGCGTCGATCGGGAATGGAGGACAGCGCTTTTTCCATGTTTTCATTAACGAGGTTGATCTCGCGATTAACCGCCGCACTTACTTGAGGCACACGCTTGCTTAGAGCAAACAAAGAGTCTTCCACCAACTTCGCATCATCCTTCAGCTTGCGCTGTGTTTGTCCGAGCTTGTTATAGTTGGGGTCTTTGCTGTCGATCTTTCCAAAATTGTTCATCAAGGCTTCCTGGTCGAAGCTCAGTGTTATGATGTTTTCTAGCAGTGCGCGCAAAGACTCCATGTCTTCCTCTTGCTGCTCTTGTTCTTGCGAATCCATGGCCATTTGCATTTGATTGGCCATGTCTTGCATTTTTTTCGCAGCACTCTTTTGCGATTTGGAAGCGTTGCTTTTTTTGCTTTTACTCAACTCGTCGCTGCTCTTCTTTTGCTCTTGTTCAATTTCTTGCTCCTGACTTTCCGTATCGGGCATTCCGTTCGGATTCTCAAGTTCTTCGTTTAGTTTTTCGAGCTCATCCATTTCTTTCTGGAGCTCTTCGAAGGCTTTGTTGAGCGAGTCTTGTTTCGATTTTAAGTCCTCGCTTTTGGAGTCTTTTTGCTCGCTGTCGTTGGCAAGTTTTTCCTGTTCTTCTGCAAGCTTTTCCAGCTTCTCCACAGCCTTCTCCATTTTTTGCTCAAACTCTAGTTGTTTGAATTGTTCCAGCGCACGATCAAGTTCTTTTTCGAGATCTTCGTTCGTCAGATCCATTTTGTCGAGCTCTTTCTGAATCTCTTCTTTATTGAGCTCCTCCATGAGGCGCTGCATTTCGTCCATCATCTTTTGCAGCTCAGGAGTCATCACTTGCTCCATCAAGTCTTGCAGTTGTTTCTGTTTTTCCTGCAGCTTTTCATTGGGTTGATTGAACTCGTTTTCCTGCTGGTTCTTTTGTTCGTTCTGTTCCTGAATTTCCTCTACTTGTTTTTGCAATTCTTGCTGGCGTTTCATCAGCTCCTCAAGCTTCTTCTTGTCTTGCCAGTTCATTTCCTTTTTGTCGAGCAGCTGGCGTTGTAGTTCCTCCAGTTGTTTTTCCAGTTCTTTCGCTTCTTTGATGCTTTCTTCGAGCTTGTCTTTAATGTCTTCGTTTTTCTGCTCAATATTTTCTTCCAATTCTTCTTCGCTTGGCACCGTGTATTCGCGCTCGCCCGTAGTGGCCGATTTAGAGCCGCGGAAACCATCGTTATC
>CALQJP020000081.1 GCA_943330925.2 Chryseobacterium gleum | reverse complement strand
TGAGGGTGTAAATAAGGGTTGATTTACCTACGTTGTTGGGACCTACCAATTGCAACGAATCGCAATCGTCGAGGCGCATTTCAGCGTTTACATAGGTGGCGGTATTAATGCCGATGATTCTGGTAATCATAATGTTTGAATAGGTTAGGGAAGCACTTACGAATCCCGTTTAGTAATGCGTTTGCCGCCCCTTTCGGGTAAGCACAACGTTCAAAGGTATTTGCACGAACTGCGTCTGCAATGCATTGTTGATGAATTGGGGAAAAGTGTCGAAGTTATCAACAGGTATTGAGGACTGGAGACTGACGGGCAAGAGTATTTGAGTTTACTCATTCGAAGAGGAAAAATTGCGGGTTACAAGGAAGGTCGTAATTGGCTTACGACTGCGGATGCGGTAAGCGAATACGTTGCCGAGCGCATGCCAGTCAAGCTTGACTGATACTACTTTTACCAAGTGTCTACCGCTTTAAAAATATCAAGTGCCATTTGGTCTGAGGCATTACAGCACGTGATTCAACAATCATCTTGGGATGAGTTGGCGCATCGTGTTGCAGAGCATTATGATCAATCGATTTGCTATCCGCCTCCAGCCGATATTTTTCGTGCATTTGACCTCACTCCGTTACAGAATGTGCGAGTCGTAATTCTCGGCCAAGATCCTTACCATGGTCCTCGGCAAGCCAATGGTCTGGCCTTTTCGGTGCACGCGGGGCAAAAGGCTCCGCCTTCTTTGCGCAACATCCTCAAAGAAGTGTGGGACGATGTTGGAGGCATGCCGTGGGTTGATCTCACACGTTGGGCAGAACAAGGTGTGTTTCTTTTGAACGCAGTCCTGACGGTAGAGGAGAAGAAGCCCGGATCACACGGTAAATTCGGATGGGAAGACTTCACGGATGAGGTCATTCGCACGATAAGCCAGCGCCAACCACACGTGGTCTTCATGCTCTGGGGAAACTACGCTCAGAAAAAGGAAACGCTCATCGATACCACAAAGCATTTGGTGCTCAAAGCGCCACATCCGTCGCCGCTATCGGCCTATCAAGGATTCTATGGTTGCAAGCATTTCTCGCAGGCAAATGCGTTTTTGGAGGAGAAAGGGATGAATTCAGTGAAATGGTGAAGTAGTGAAATAGTGAAATGGTGAAGTAGTGATATGGTGAAATAGAACAGTTGCCCTCCGCTTTCGCACACCGCACCTGCAATAAAAGACCAATTTTCGCGGTACCTAGTACTTCGTACCTAATACCTAGTACCTATCTTCGCCACATGTCGGACTCCGCTAAAAAAGACAGTGCTGAAAAGGCTATTGCCCTCATACGCTCGCAGGCGCAAACGCGTGACGCCCAGTCGCTCGCTGCTGCGCTCATGCAAGGTGATCGGGCAGCATTGGCTCAGGCAATTACATGCATCGAAAGTGGACCTGAAGCAATTGCAGCTGAGGTTGTGCGATTATGCTTACCCCATTCCGGAAAGTCGGTTCGCATGGGAATAACCGGTGTGCCAGGTGTAGGGAAGAGTACCTTTATCGACACATTCGGCATGGCCTTATTGGAGGCCGGAAAAAAGGTGGCGGTATTGGCCGTTGATCCCAGTAGTCCCATCAGCAAGGGTAGTATTTTGGGTGATAAGACGCGCATGGAGCGATTGGCTGCTGATAGCCGCGCTTTTATTCGTCCTTCGCCTTCGAGCGACACGCTCGGCGGAGTGGCGCGGAGAACACGCGAGACAATTTTACTCTGTGAAGCCGCAGGGTATGATACGATTCTAGTAGAAACAGTAGGGGTGGGGCAGAGTGAAACAGCTGTGCATGCCATGACGGATTTCTTCGTGTTGCTGATGCTGGCCGGTGCCGGTGATCAGCTGCAAGGCATCAAGCGAGGTATCATGGAAATGTGCGATGCGATGATCATCACGAAAGCTGATGGAGGTAATATGGCTGCTGCTACCCGAGCAAAATCAGAATATGCATCTGCTTTGCATTTGTTTCCTGCGAGGGAAGATGGCTGGTTTCCGCCGGTGCTTACCACGTCGGCATTGGAACAAAAAGGGATTGATGAAGTGGTGCTGTTACTCGACAATTATGCAGTATGGATGCAAGAGCGAGGGTTGATGAATGAACGTCGAAAAAGGCAAAATCTTTCTTGGTTGCATGAAGAATTGCGCGCCAAAATCGTGGAGCGCTTCTATGAAAATTCGGATGTAAAATCAAGACTTGAAGCTATGGAGCGTCGTGTTGCTGATGGAGCAATTTCTCCGTTTCAGGCAGCATTTGACATACTCAAAGGAAATAACTAGGCGTTTTTATCAAACCGAATTTATCGTGAAACCGACCGGTTATTAACTCGCATTCAAGAAATGAATGGGTTCTTATACTTTCGTCTGAATAAACTACCGAGATGCGCTTGCTGTTTTTTTTGATTGTGCTAAAGCTCTTGTCTGCAATAGACAATGAAGCCTATGCCCAGCAAAGCCGCTATCGTTTCTTCCATTACACGCCCGACGAAGGCCTTATTGATAATACTGTTCGTTGCTTTCTGAAAGACCGAAGTGGATTTCTGTGGATAGGTACCAATTCAGGATTGTCGCGCTTTGACGGTTTTGGCTTTACCAACTTTATTTGTAATCCTGCCGACAGCTCAAGCTTGAGCGGCAACCAGGTGGTACATTTATTTGAAGATGCACAGGGTCAAATCTGGATTTCTACGCACGACAATGGATTGTGTGTTTTTGACCCGAGAAAGAATCGGTTTAAACGCTTCGTGCACAATCCGAACAAGCACAATGGCGTGCCGAATAACAACCCAACTGCGGTGTGCTATGATGCTGCCGGCAATATGTGGATAGGCTTTTTCGGAAAAGGATTAGCGCGGTTCAACCCGGGCGATGAGAGTTTCACATTGACTTCCTTTGATACTTCAACCCAACTCTACAACTTCAACGAAATTATGGATGTGGAGGGCGATGCCACTGGCAATTTGTGGATTTCGACACGTGTTGGGTTGGTTCGTTTTAATCCGACTAAAGACGATTACACCCGAGTAGAACAGTTTGATGCCAATGGAAGTAAGTCCATGCAAAAGAACTTGTTTTTGAAGTTGCACATCAACGAGGAAGGAAATGTATTGGTGGGGTCTTGGGTAAATGGTATTTATGAATACAATCCTAAAGATGGCTCCTGGAAGCAGCATTTGATTGATCGAGAAAAGCGTGAAAACACGGGATATGCGAATAAAATCAATGATTTCATACTCCTGGATCAGCATAGAATTCTTTTTACCTCCTATTATTTTGGGTTTGGAATACTTGATTATTCTTCCGGCTCTATTGAATACCTTAAGTTGGAGAATGAGCGCTGGACGCGCACTACAGGTGTGGAAACGGGTATTTGTCTATACAACTCCGGCAAGTATATTTTCATGGGTACCAATACTGGCTTCTCTCGCATGACGGAGCGTTCGCGCGACATTTTTGAGTACGACGGTTCTGCGCTCAAATTTGATTTTGAGAACGGTGTGAATGTGCTTTCGTCTTTTATTCAACCCGATAACGACAGCCTTTTATACGGTGGAACCTATTATAGAAACGGACTGTATTCTTTTTCCAACCAAACAGGCAAACTCAAAGGTTTGGTGCCATTACTTGGGTATACAGGAATACTGGCGGTAAATGGAGTTACTCAATCCAAAGCAAATAATAAGGTCCATTATATCGCTTCCTCTCAGGGTTTGCTAGTGTTTAATGCGCAAACTCCGGATATGCTTGCGCGAGTGCAGCTTCCCGTAGAAGGCCTTACAGGAGCATACATATGGTCGTTGAATTACGACTCATCCGGCTTGCTCTGGCTGGCCGCAAGCAACGGAATTTATGCCTGGAATGAGGTGGAAGGTACCGTTATCGATTACTCGGATACATTCAGGAAGGCTTCTGGGTTAAGCTCCTTTAACCTAATACAAACGTTCGCAGATCGCGATGGAGGAATATGGTGCGTAACTGATAAACGAAGATTGTTTCTATTCCACCCGCAGCTTGCCGCTTGCAGGACGTTTAACACAGATAGCCCCACTTCCAATATCCTGAAGGGAAATGCAGAATCCGTGCTACAAGACGGAGAAGGTCGTATCTGGGTTAACATGTTCAGCATTGGTCTGGCCTGCCTAAATCCAAAGACCGACAGCATTCGCTATATTACCTCTGCCGATGGTCTGCTAAGTGCTCGGATTCTTTCCATGACGCTCGATGGAGCTGGCAACCTGTGGGCTCTTTCCGATAAAGGAGTTTCGGTGCTCAATACCAGTAATCTGCATATTCGCAATTTTACCAAGAAACAGGGACTCGAAATTGCCGATGCAAACATCATTGAATTTCATCGGAATGGAATGATGTATATTGGTGGAAGGGACTTGGCGTGGAAGTTTAATCCGGCCCTACTGCTGAACAATAACGAGCAGGGAAGAATCTACATTACCTCCATTGAAGTGCTTTCAAAACTGTATCACAACGTTGAGAATTATAACGCACTTGATACGGTTCAGTTGAGTTATAAGGAAGATGATTTTCGAATTCGCTTTACTGTGCCCGACATCGGTTCGGAAGTGGATTACTACTATTATACTAAATTGGATGGAGTAGACCACGATTGGGTGCTTCAGGGGAAAGAAGGCGAAGCGGCATACGCACAATTGAGCGACGGCTTCTACACTCTTCGGATTCGAGCCAAAAACGGAGCAGGCGAATGGTGTACGGATGAACGCTTATTGGCTCTGGTTATACATCCACCGTTTTGGAAAAGGGCGGTTTTCTTTGTGCCGGTTGTCTTTTTGTTATTGACCATATTGTTTTGGGTTTACAGGAAGCGAATCAGCCTAATTCGCAGAAAGGCTCACGAGCAGAGTGCGTTCCGTCAGCAGTTGAACGAACTTGAGAATAAGGCGCTGCGCAGTCAAATGAATCCGCATTTCATTTTCAATAGCTTGAACTCGATAAACAGTTATATCATCAAGAATAAAACGGATGAAGCATCGGCTTTTGTGACCAAGTTCGCCCGCCTCATTCGTCTTATTCTCGACAATTCGATGGAAAGTAGCGTGCTGCTTGAAAAAGAGCTTATGGCGCTTAACCTCTATATAGAAATTGAAAACAAGCGCTTCGAAAATAAATTTACTTGGCAGATTGAAGTTGATCCGAAGCTTGATGTGAGCAATCTGCTCGTGCCGCCGATGGTCATTCAACCTTATGTGGAGAACGCCATCTGGCATGGCCTGTTGCACAAAGACAGTTTAGGCACACTTCGCATCGATGTGCGGAAAATGGAAAAATTTATTGAAATACGAATTGAAGATAACGGAGTAGGCAGGCAGGCAGCAATTGGCTTGCGAAGCAAGACTTCGCTTAAAACCAAATCGCACGGTCTGGATGTTACAGCGAAGCGCATTGCTAATTTCAATGGGGCAATGGAAGGGCAGGCTGTCACCATTACAGACTTGTTCTATTCAGATGGTAAACCTGCCGGTACATCCGTTGTGGTAAAGCTGGCATTCATTAGCAATATCTAAAAAGTAACCGCATGATGCAATCCAAACTAAAAGCTGTTATCGTTGACGATGAATTGAGTGGCATTGAAGTGCTCGAATACGCATTGAAAAAACATTGTCCTGAAATTGATGTTGTGCACTCTTTTTCGTCATCTCCCGAAGCCTTGGATTCGATTCCGGCCATCATGCCCGATGTGTTGTTTGTCGATGTTGAAATGCCTCAATTGAACGGCTTCGAGCTGGTTGAAAAACTTGCGGCACTTAACATTCAGGTTGTATTCACAACCGCTTACAATGAGTTTGCGTTGAAAGCATTTCGGGTTTCTGCGCTCGATTATTTGCTAAAGCCTGTAGATGTGGATGAGTTGAAGGCGGCTGTGGCCAAGTTAAAGTCGCTGAGCAAAGCAGAAAACCAATCAATGGATGCTCTTCTGGAATACATTAAAAGTCAGAAGCACATCAATAAGATAAGCATTTCAACTGAAAAGGGGATTCATTTCATCGATTCCGCTGATGTCTTATATTGCCTTTCCACAGGTCCTTATACCGTTTTTTACTTGAAAAACAACACGGAAGTGGTCTGTTCTAAATCAATCGGTGAGTATGAAAAGTTGCTTTCAGACAAGGGCTTTTATCGCATTCACAACTCATCACTGATCAATGTGGAACATCTTAAACGCTTCGTCCGCACCGATGGTGGCTATGTGGAAATGAGCGATGGAAAAACGCTGACCGTATCACGCCGTAAAAAGGATGAGTTTCTGAGCTATTTGGGTCATTGACCAAATAACCGTTCAATTATACCGGTTATTAAGTGAGTGAAGCCATTCTTTAGATGCCTGGCTAGGACGCGGAAATCTTGAAAGAATATTGTCTCGAATACCTTGACTTCATGTTCATTCATGCCAAGTCGGGTAGCCAATATTGCTTGCCACCATTCTATCTTGAAAAAAACTTCGCACATAATCTGTCCGTTTTTATGGGTAATGTTGTTGCTATGGTCCGTTAAACCTTGCGCGCAAGACCTTTCACTAATCGGACAATCTAAGCCGGTGATATTTAGCGGTTCTGTGAATGTGCAGGCCGGTCCTTATCTCTATTTTGGTGACGGCGACCCCCGTAACGAGCCTTTTTGGTGGCAGGTTAACGGGTCACCATCCATGAATATTTATGGATGGCAGATTCCCTTTAGCTTCAATTATGGAAGTAGAAACCGCTCTTTCAATCAGCCGTTTAATCGCTATGGCGTAAGCCCTTATTACAAATGGCTCACATTGCACGCAGGCTATCGCAGTATCCGAATGAATCCGTATGTCATGTCTGGAATTCAATTCCTGGGAGGCGGAGTGGAAATGAATCCGAAGGGATTTCGCTTTTCTGCTTTCTACGGTCGTTTGGCAAAGCCCATAGCTCAAGACACCAATGCGAACATTACCGCGGCTCCAGATGCTGCGTTTCAACGAATGGGTTACGGGGCTAAAATGGGGGTAGGCAATCGTCGTTCTTATTTTGACTTATCCCTTGTGAAGGTTTATGATGAAGTAAAGTCAATAGCGATTTTGGATTCTGCTTCACTGAAACCACAAGATAATGTAGCGTTGGGTGTGAGCAGTAAGCTTGCCATCAGTAAACGACTAACGTTCAGCATGGATGTTGGTTTGAGCCTGCTTAACCGAGATTTGAATTTAGTGGTGCTCGACACAGTTCAGCAATACAATCCGTTTCCTAGATTCTTTCAACCACGTGTTGGAGTTCAGCTACTCAAAGCCGGAAATGCTTCGTTGAGTTTCAACCATAGGAATTTCAGCTTGAAAGTGCAAGTTAAGCAGGTTGATCCGGACTACAGAGCCTTAGCGGCGTTTTATCAGCAAACGGATATACGCTCTGTCACCATTGAGCCCTCCATTCGATTAATGAAGAATAAAATCAAGTTGAGCGGAAGCATAGGAAAGCAACAAGATAATATTACAGGAAGGAAGGCTTACACGTCTGTTCGAACAATCAGCTCGGCTAATCTGGGTTTGCAACCAACCAAGAACTATAATTTGAATTTGGCTTTCTCGAATTATGGAACTGCTCAGGAACAAGGATTGCGGGTGGTTAACGATACTTTTCGCGTCGCGCAAAACAACCTTAGTCTAAGCTTGTCTCAGAACTACACCATTATAAATAAACTGCGTTCTATGAATTTCACCATGAACGTGAGCTATCAGGAGTTGCAAGACCTGAATCCTTTTGGAACCTATGCCACAGGAGAAAATCAGGTGTGGTTTTTAAATATGAACGCGAATCATATTCGACTGCGCGACAATTTTGGTTTGATGGGTGGCGTGAATGTGAGCCACAATACATTTTACACCGGCTCCTATTTTCTAGTGGGTCCCACGCTGGGGGCCTCCAAACCATTTATCAACAATAAACTGCGCACCAGCCTGAACGTTTCATATAACAAGGGGTTCCAAAGTGGGCAAGCTGCCGGAGCAACCCTCAATAGTTATGCTACAGTAGCCTATCAAATACGAAAGGCTCATCAATTCAATTTAACTATTAATGCCTTGCACAACAGTACTCCTTTTGTGAGTCCTTCGGGTGGTTCCTTTACGGAAGTCAGATTTTTAGTTGGATATACTCTTAACCTTCAACGCAAATCCTAATTATTCATGAGAAAAAAAGCGTTCTTATACATCCTGTTGCTGGTTTTTGCTTGTGTCAAGCTTGTAGCGCAGCCTTATCAGTTGACGCTGTCCATCAATGTCAATCCGCCATATTCAGCAGATTATACCGACTATTTCTCGAGTCTTAATCAGATTTCAGTTACAATCATCAACTCGTCACCAACTGAACAGAATATTTATCTCGCCGGTTCTATATCAACCACCGACGGAAACATATTCGTTCGCACTGAAGATAATGAACGCTGGCCGGGATCTGCCCTTACGATTCCCTCCGGACCGTCGACGACAACCCTCAATGGCACCGATTTGCGTCCTTTTGCTGAAAACAGTAATGTGGATTATGGCGGTATCACGCCCCAGGTCATAGTTTCCGGCCTTTTACCGG
>CALQJP020000080.1 GCA_943330925.2 Chryseobacterium gleum | reverse complement strand
TCATGGACTACGTCAACGTAATCGTACACATTTTCAGTAAAGATGCGCGCGACTTTTATGCGTTGGAAGATTTATGGGCCGACGCTTCGGTGAAGCGAATAGGAAATTAATTGTAAGAGAATGTCTGAAGACAAAAAAGAACAACGTAAACCACAACCCCTTCCGGGTGGAGGTGATAAACGCGGTGGAAACTTCTATTGGATTTATGCCATACTGGCTATGATTCTAATAGGCATGATGGTTTTCAATAGCGGCAGCGACGGCCGTCAGATCGACTACCGTCAGTTCAAGCAATACGCGGAAAGCGGATTTATTGAAAAGGTTGAATACAACCAAGTAGTAGGTAAAATTTACCTGGACTCGTTGGGGAAGTCAATGCTCGGAAATGAAATCGGTAACCAACCTGCTATGAAGGGTTTTTCCCGTTCAAGTGAGTTTTGGTTCAACATCCCACCCAGCGAAAATGCCATTGATGAAATAGAGCGTTTGGGCAATGAGCGTGGTATCACCATTCAATACAAGCCTATCAACGAATTCGGACAAAACCTGTTGTTTTGGATTATTGGCTTCGGAATCATCATTGCTGTGTGGGTCGTTATCATGCGTCGCATGGGTGGCGGCGGTGGCGGCGGTGGACAAATCTTCAGCATAGGTAAGTCGAAAGCTACCTTGTTCGAGAAAGGCAAGGGAACATCCGTAACGTTCAATGATGTAGCAGGATTGGAAGGTGCCAAGCAAGAGGTTCAAGAAATCGTTGACTTCCTGAAGAACCCCAAGAAATACACAGAGCTGGGAGCTAAGATTCCGAAAGGTGCATTGCTGGTAGGCCCTCCGGGAACCGGAAAAACCTTGCTTGCAAAAGCAGTTGCCGGAGAAGCACAAGTGCCTTTCTTCTCCTTGAGCGGTTCCGATTTCGTTGAGATGTTTGTGGGTGTTGGTGCAAGCCGCGTTCGCGACCTCTTCCGCCAGGCAAAGGAAAAAGCGCCCTCTATCATTTTCATCGATGAAATTGACGCGATTGGTCGTGCGCGAAGCAAGAGCATCAACTTCGGTAGCAACGACGAGCGTGAGAATACATTGAATCAGCTTTTGACTGAAATGGATGGTTTCGCAACCAACAGCGGTATCATCATTTTGGCAGCTACCAACCGTGCAGACATTCTGGATAAGGCCTTGTTGCGTGCCGGACGTTTCGATCGTCAGATCTACGTAGACATGCCCGACCTCAACGAGCGCGTCCAAATTTTCAACGTGCACTTGAAGAACGTGAAGTTCGACAGTTCGATTGACGTTGAGTTTTTGGCCCGTCAAACCCCTGGTTTCAGCGGTGCTGATATCGCCAACATCTGCAACGAAGCTGCATTGATTGCTGCGCGCAAGGGAAAGCATGTGGTGGATAAGCAAGATTTCCTGGATGCGGTTGACCGCATTATCGGTGGTTTAGAGAAGAAGAACAAGATTATCACCGCAGAGGAAAAGTCAACGATTGCCCATCATGAAAGTGGTCATGCCATCATTTCATGGTTGCTGGAGCACGCCTCACCGCTGGTGAAAGTGACCATCGTTCCACGCGGGCGTTCACTGGGTGCTGCCTGGTATCTGCCGGAAGAAAGACAAATCACCACGACGGAGCAGATATTCGATGAGATGTGCGCCGCTTTGGGTGGTCGTGCTGCTGAGGAAGTTGCTTTTGGAAAAATATCGACCGGAGCGCTGAGCGATCTGGAGAAGGTAACCAAGCAGGCTTATGCCATGGTAACAGTCTATGGTCTGAATAAGAAGATTGGTCATCGCAGCTATTACGATAGCAGCGGTGAATCACAGTTTACCAAGCCATATAGTGAAGAGACAGCGCGTATAATCGATGAAGAGGTGTCTAAGATTATCGAAAAGGCCTACCAAAAGGCGGTCGACTTGCTGAATGCGCATCGCACACAACTCGAGCAGTTGTCGGCCAAGCTTCTTGAGAAGGAGGTAATCTTTAAGGATGACTTGGAAGAAATTCTAGGCCCTCGCCAATGGAAGGAACGTAATCCGGCCAATGAATTGAAGCCCGAAAACGAAACAAAGCCCGGTATAGAACCATCACCGGAAAATGCATAACAAAAGGCCGCGCAAGCGGCCTTTTTTGCGTTTGCAGTTTTCTCGGATTCTATACAACTGATTGATTAAGTTTGCCAACGCTATGGCTTCACTCAGCAACCTCGCACAACGATCTATTGTGGGACTGATTTTCTCAGTCGCTGTAGTGGGTTGTGCCTATTGGGGAGCGCTGGCCAACGGCATGTTGTTCCTGTTTTTTGCTGCTGTCGGCCTTTATGAGGTGTATGACCTGCTGCAGCATCAGCAAAGCAATGCCCCTCGTTGGTTCAAGGGAATGTCGGTTGGTGTTGTGCTCTATATGCTGGTGTTTTTGGTTCAGACCGATACGGTTCCTCCGGTTTGGTTCTGGATTTTACCCTTGTTGGTGGCCGTCATTTTTGTTGCGGAACTCATCAAGCTCGATCATTTCACCTTAACCAACCTCGCCATCACCATATTCGGTTGGATATACGTGGTGCTGCCGTTGTCGCTTGTGAACTTGCTGCCCACGCTGCAAGGCACGTATGATCCCATTCCGTTGATTGGATTTTTCCTCGTGCTTTGGGCCAACGACACGGGTGCGTATTTCACCGGAAAATATTTGGGCAAGCGCAAACTCTATCCTGAGGTTTCTCCCAACAAAACATGGGAAGGATTAATGGGTGGTGGGCTGTTCGCGTTTGCGGCTGCCATTGCTTTATTCAAGCTGACTCACACACTTGAGTTGCGTGATTGGATGGTGATGGCTTCTGCAGTAGCTGTATTCGGCAACTTGGGCGACTTGTTTGAGTCGCATCTGAAACGCAATTTCGGTGTTAAGGACAGTGGACATATCATGCCCGGCCATGGCGGAGTGCTCGATCGCTTCGACGGACTTTTTTTAGCGCTGCCTGTTTTCCTCGCTTATTATAAAATTTTCTATTTCATATGACGATTCACAAAGAAGGATATACCATCATTGCCGGTGCTACCGTGTTGTGCGGTTCAATTGTTTTTGGATTAACCAAGGTGCTTGACACATCGAATGCCTGGTTTTGGCTTGCGTCTGCTCCCGTGCTGGTGTTTTTCTATTTGGTAGTGCAGTTCTTCCGCTTGCCATCGCGCACCAATCAAGCTGCTGCCAATGAATTGGTTGCTCCTTGCGATGGTAAAGTGGTAGTCATAGAAGAAACCGAAGAACCAGAATACTTCAAAGGCAAGCGCATTCAAGTGTCGATATTCATGTCGCCGTTGAATGTGCATGCAAACTGGGTTCCGTGTGAAGGCGAGGTGACTTTCGCTAAGTATCACAAAGGTTTGTTTTTGGTAGCGTGGCACCCGAAAAGCAGCACCGATAACGAGCGCACAACCATCGTCATCAAGCATTCGAATGGAAAGGAAGTGTTGTTCCGTCAAATAGCAGGAGCAGTTGCACGCCGCATTGTTTACTACGTGAAGCCCGGACAGCGAGTGGAGCGCAACGAGCAATTTGGATTCATCAAATTCGGTAGTCGTGTAGATATTTTCTTGCCGCTGGGTTCTGAAGTAGTTGCCCAAATGGGGCAAATTACCAAGGGCAACGAAACGGTGATTGCTCGCTGGTAAGCGCGCGGTTGCTGTTTATAACCCGTGTATAATTCCGATCAACTTCCGTTTAATCAGCTTTTCTCTGCGAGTCGACACAGGTAATTTTGAAAGTGTCGATGAAGGTTCTTTTTTCTATTGCCATCCTCTTCGTGGGGTTGAACTCTGTGCCGCTGGCGCAGAAAACAACCGTTGTCCATCATTACCCGAAAGACACTACCGGATTGGCTTCCGGCCAAATAGTGCCTTCGCGCTCAGAGGAACATCGAATCGTTATCAATTACTACGAGCATGCCGACAATCTGGCGCTCGACCAGTTCGAGCAGTTGGTGTCGACCTACCTGAGCATGTACGTCGATCGTTGTGCTTCTATTGAGAAGGGTGATGTGAAACTGCGTCGTTCCAAAAAGGAAACACTGCGCGAGTTGAATGGCATCGTGAAGGGGGCGCTCGAATTCTACGATTATGAAAAGCTTCGCGATTTCAAAGGCTTTTCGAAAATGGTTGAGCAGAAGCTGGCAGGAATTGAAGCGCTTGACTTTAGAACTATTGAATTTTCGGCAGGCGAGGGTGATGAAGATGCAGAAGAACGCATGCGCACCAATTTTCTGGTCAAAGAGTTGAGCGATTTGAAATTGCTCGTGCGCATGGAGGTGGGCGTCTATGGCGAAGAAAACCTGATGGTGGTGCATGGCTCCGAGGAAATCGTAATAGATGACGGTGCGCGCGAAAAACTGTTGCAGCAGTATTTGAACGACGAAAAATGGTCGACGCTTGAGCCTATTCGTGTGGAGTTGGAGGGTGATGGTTTGGCAACTATCGATCTCAATGATCATTCGGAGTTGAATGCGCAGAAAACCAACGATAGCGATATCAATGCCCGCTTGCTAGAGTTGTTGCAGTCCAACAATGACAAGCTTGATGGCATGCAAAAACAAATTGACGACCTCAGAAGTGAGCAGTTGAAATTGTGGCAGCAGAGTCAGGACGATAAGAATGTAGCCATGCAAAAGCAAATTGACGACCTGCGTGAAATGGTGTTTGCACTCGTGAAAATGAATACCGGCGACGCCGTAGCCGATGGAAGTAACACGATGTTACCACCTCCGCGAAACGAGGGTACAGTAACGAATCTTCCGGGCTCTATGAATGTTTATTTTCCAAAGGGCTCAGTCAAACTCGATGCAGGATCTGTGCTGTCGCTCAACGAAATTGTAGATATCCTCGCGCGTTCACCGCAGCTTAAATTGATAGTAACCGGATACGCCGATAAAACGGGCGATGCAGCAAAGAATTTACTGCTGAGTCAGCAACGGGCCAATTCAGTCAAGGAGTTTTTGGTGAACAGCGGACTGCGCGCCGATCGTTTTATAACAAAGTACTACGGCGATCGCGATTCGGTTCAGGAAGGCTTGAGCGATCGGAAGGTGGTCATTGAATTTGTGAGATAATATTCCATGAAGATAATTTGTATAGGCCGCAATTACGCGGACCACGCTAAAGAGTTGGGCAATGCGGTGCCCACAGAGCCCGTGTTTTTTTGCAAGCCGGATTCAGCTATGTTGCCCAAGGGTAATCCGTTTTTTATTCCCGATTGGACAAGCGATGTGCATTATGAGGTTGAGTTGGTGCTGCGCATTGATCGTTTGGGAAAACACATCAGCAAGGAATTCGCGCCGCGCTATTATGGTGCTATTGGTCTCGGTATCGATTTTACCGCACGCGATGTGCAGGAGGAGTTGAAGAAAAAGGGTTTGCCATGGGAAAAGGCAAAGGGCTTCGATGGCTCTGCTGTGGTGTCGCAGGATTTTATTCCAATGGAAGAGCTTGAAAAGGGCAACATCCAGTTCTCACTTATGAAAAACGAGGACATCGTTCAGAGGGGCTCGAGCAGCGACATGATTTTTGATTTCGACGCCATTATCGCATACGTGTCGCAATTTATGACGTTGAAGATTGGTGACTTAATTTTCACCGGAACACCCAGCGGTGTCGGCAAGGTGAGCACAGGTGACGAACTCACAGGATCTATCGGCGATCGCCCAATGTTTCAGGTGAAAGTGAAATGACGCAGTAACGTCAATCACGCTTATTCATTACACGTGTCTGCGTGCGTATCGACTCTTTGTGCAACTGCTCGAGGTATTTCAGAATAAACTCTTTCGAAAGCCCGACTTGTTCTGCGAGCATGGTGCGAGATTCTAGAATTTCCTTCCAGCGTTCTATTTGGAAAATGGTAACAGATTCTTCCTTTTTGAATCGACCGAGCTCTTCGGTAATGCGCATGCGCTTGCCAATTAGATGGATTATCTCTTCATCTACTTTATCGATTCGTGATCGCAGGGTTTGCAATTCGTGCACGAAGGTCAGATCATCACTTTGAGCTTGGCGAATTTGAATGCTTGCAATCATGGCCGATAGCGCCTCAGGAGTAATCTGTTGCGCGGCATCACTCAGTGCATTATCGGGGTCGATGTGGCTTTCGATCATCCAGCCATCCATGTTGAGGTCCATTGCTTTTTGCGCTACTGCCTGCAACAAGTCGCGTCGACCGCAGATGTGGCTGGGGTCGCAAATAAGCGTGAGGTTAGGAAATTCAGTGCGAAGTGCAATGGGTATTTCCCAGAGGGGTTTATTGCGATAAATACTTTCGCCCAAATGCGAGAAACCGCGATGTATTGCTGCAAGACGTGTAATGCCGGCGCGTTGAATGCGCTCCAGCGCACCTATCCAGAGTTGAAGGTCGGGATTTACGGGGTTTTTTACGAATACGGGTATGTCAACTCCTTTGAGTGCATCTGCAATTTCTTGCACTGAAAACGGATTGACCGTTGTGCGTGCTCCGATCCAAATGGCATCGAGTCCGTGCTTCAAGCAAAGTTCGACGTGTTCTGCGTTGGCAACTTCGGTCATAACCGGCAGGCCGCTCTCTTTGCGAGCGCTAATCATCCAGGGCAATCCGATTTCACCCACGCCTTCAAAGGCATCGGGGCGAGTACGAGGCTTCCAGATGCCGCCACGCAGCAGATGGACAATATTTGTTTTTGCAAGGCGAACAGCGGTTTCAACGTATTGCTCTTCGGTTTCCACACTGCAAGATCCACTGATAAGCAAGGGCTGATTATTGCGAGCCGGCCAGTCGGTGAGGGGAGCAAGTTGGTGCAGTGCAGACGGCTTCATAGAATTAGAAACAGAGCGAAAGTAAGTTGGTTCAAAAGATCGCAGCGAAGGGCACAAAAAAAAGACTTCCTAGAAAGTCTCTCTTGTTGTTGTCGTACCGAAGGAGGGACTCGAACCCTCACGTCTTGCGACACACGCACCTGAAACGTGCGCGTCTACCAATTCCGCCACTTCGGTATCATGGCTTCTTCAGCTTCGCGCCTCTGAAGTTTTTTTAAGAGTTACTTCTACTCTGTGGTATGAATCAACTCTCGCCGTAAAAGCTAGAGTTGTATTGGTGCCCTGGACTGGACTCGAACCAGCACATCTTGCGAAATACGCCCCTCAAACGTACGTGTCTACCAATTTCACCACCAGGGCGAATTTTAGTATGTATGAAGAATAAAAGAGGACAGTATTGCTGTCCTCAATCTTCTTCTCCTTTAGTGATCCCGCTGGGATTCGAACCCAGGACCCATACATTAAAAGTGTATTGCTCTACCGGCTGAGCTACAGGATCTTCTTTGTGAAAAGCGGGCGCAAATATACTCTCGCTTTTTATTTACGCAACCTTTGTTAAGAATTTGTGCAAGGAAAATTGAAAAAGTTCTGTTTTGCCTGATTTTAAAGGAAAGGATGGCGTTCGAATGGACGCGTTTTATCGAGATACAATCGATAAGTGGCCAATTTCCGATAGAGAGATGCTCCTAAATTTTCAGCTATGTGAACCATTTTCGGATTGAAATCGCCAATCCACGTGAGAATCGTCTCATCGTATCGGTTCAATGTGACAATGTGTTCCTCGCAATACTTAATCATTGCACCCTCAACGCCTCGTCCATGGTATGCCTTATCTACCCCGAACACGATGCCCACCATTACTTGTCGCTTGCCGAACAGCTTGTAATACATAAAACGGAGCATACCGAGTGCATTCAGATTGCCCTTTGCGTGTTGCATGAACTCATTCACCTCCGGCAAATTGATGTAGAAACCAATGGGCTTGTCATTGTGATAGGCAAACACCATGATGTCGCGGTCCATAACGGGTCGCATTGCCTGAATCGCTTTTCGCGCTTGTTCAATACGCATCGGCTTGAAGCCTTCGTGAACGGCCCATGCTGAATTATAGATTGTCACGAAATCGTTTGCAATGTCTTCCATGCTTTTGCCGCGGGCATTCGTTACGCGATAGGCCGGGTCTTGCAAAAGTTGCTGTGACTTGCGAACGAACACTTCCTGCGCCGGAACACGTAAATCACGCTTATAGCAGAGTTGCTCGTAGTAAATGCTGAATCCGAAATTCTCGAAAAAGCGCTTGTAATAGGCCGGATTGTAATTCATCCGAAAACTACTCATATCGGTAAAGTTCTCAATGAGCAAACCCCAATACGCTTCCTTCTCTCCAAAGTTGATGGGGCCGTCAATGGCTTCAACCTCGAGTGATTTCAGCCAGTTGATTGCTTTCTCAAATAACATGTGAGCGGCTTCGTCGCTGTCTATGCATTCAAAAAATCCAATGCCGCCGGTTTTTTGCTTCTGTGCATCTGAGTATTTCTGCGAGAAGAAAGCGGCGATACGTCCAATCGGTTTCTCGCTATCATCCAACAGCAGCCAGCGCATGGCATCGCCCTGACCGAACAACTTGTTTTTGGTTGGATCAAATACTCCGTCAATGTCTTGGCGAATGTGAGGAATGTAATTCCTATCGGAAGCATAAATGCCCTTTGGCACATCGAGCCATCGATTGGCTAATTGTTGGTCGTCTACGATTTTAATCTGCATTGCGCAGTGAACTTAAG
>CALQJP020000079.1 GCA_943330925.2 Chryseobacterium gleum | reverse complement strand
CGATCCGTTGAATGCAGTATTAGGTTTGAATGAAGTGCCTTTCGACAATTCGTGGTATGTATTCACTCCTGCTGCGAATGGTCAGTATCGGGTTACTACCTGCGGGTATGCAGCATGCGATACGCGTATTTGGGTGTATGACTATTGCATCATGGCCAACTTCGACAACACGAATGAGGCAACGTATACATACAACGATGACTTCTGCGGTGTTCAAGCACAGACCGATGTGTTTATGACTGCGGGCAACACGTATTATGTGCGTGTTGGTAGCGCCGGTGCATGTGCCGGTAGCAGCTACGACGTATTCTTCGAATACGTAGGTCCAATTACGGGTTGCATGGATATTTTGGCTTGCAACTACCAGCCACTTGCCAGCGCTTCAGGTCCTTGTTACTACAACGGTGACCCGAACTGTTCGGGTCTGGGCCCTGACCTTTTCATGGACCAGCCTGCGCTGTTCAGCTCATTGACTTCAACCACACTAACCAATGCCGATGCATGTTTGGTAAATGAAGGTTGTTTGCAAAGCAATGTAGGTACGCGCCAGATTTTGCGCTTCACCACGCGCATTGCTAACATTGGTACACAAGATTATTTCATTGGTGTACCGAATGCTGCGAACTCACAGTTCACCTTCGACCCATGTCACAATCACTATCACTACGCTGGTTACGCTGAGTATTTGCTGTTCGACTCGAATGGCAACCTGATGCCGAACATTGGCTTCAAGAACGGTTTCTGCGTTCTTGACTTGTCTTGTCCAGCTGGCATTGCAGCTCAGTACTCTTGTGGTAACATGGGTATCACTGCGGGTTGTGCCGATATCTATTCATCGAGCCTTACTTGTCAATGGATAGATGTAACAGGCGTTCCTGCAGGAACCTATTACTTGGTGATTCGCACGAACTGGGATCAAAGCCCAGATCAGAACGGTCGATATGAGTTGCGCTACGATAACAACTATGCGCAGGTATGTATCTCGTTTGGTCGCGATGCGAACAACAACATCATCAACTTCACGAAGAATATTGCTACTTGCCCTGCGGTAGAAGACTGCTTGGGTATTCCATTCGGTGATGCACAAACCGACTGCGCAGGAAACTGCCCGGGAACAGTGTTGAGTGGTGATGTGAACAACGATGGTTACCTCACACCTCAAGATGAGCACTTGTATGGTGAAGCTGCTGTAAATGGCGGTGTAGCGGTGAGTGCTTGTACAGATTTGAATGCAGATGGTGAAATAACGATTGCAGACGCGTCATACCTGGGCCAATGTATACACCAGCAACAAGACGCCGGTGTTCCGCCATTGCAGTATGAATCATGTGGCTGGGACCCTGAGATTCAAGATCCGGAGACCGTTACAATTGGCCTAGCCAACTTGAACACGACTGCCTCTACTTTCGATATCGTTGTGAGCAATCCACAAAATGAATTGTGGGCTATGCAATTTGATATTGCCGGTGCGGTGATTACAGGTGTGCAAAACTTGCTGCCAACTACTACATGGAATGCTCACATTCACTTTGATGGAAATACGATTGCTGTAACGAGTGAAGGCAACACCAAGGTTCCAACGTACACAACGTCTACGGCCATCTTGCGTGTTACTTATTCGTCACTTACTGCAAGCACTGTCTGTATTAGCAATATCGTTGATCTTCTCAATGATTTTAACCACAACGTATTGGGTACAATCGGCAACTGTGTAGGAACGGCAGCTAACGTAGTTGCGAACTTCACGGCTTCAGCTACTTCGGTTTGCCAGGCTTCATCGGTTACATATACCAATACTTCTGTTGGAGCAACCACTTACAGCTGGTCATTCCCGGGTGGTACTCCAGCTACAAGCAGTGCCGCCAACCCTGTTGTTCAGTATAACACGCCAGGAACATACAGTGTTACACTCACGGCGTCAAATGCAAGCTTCACGGATGAAGAGGTGAGAACGAGTTACATTACTGTTGGCAGCAGCGCTACCTGGTATCGCGATGCTGACGGTGACGGTTACGGAAACCCGAGTCTTACTATCTCTGCTTGCACGGCTCCTGCCGGTTACATAGGTGTTGCAGGTGACTGTAACGACAACTCTGCGGCAGTTCGTCCGGGCGTAACCGAAGTGTGCAACAACATCGACGATAACTGCGCTGCAGGAATTGATGAAGGCTTTGATGTCGACAACGATGGCTACACCACATGTGAAGGCGATTGCAACGACAACAGTTCTATCGTTCACCCGGGTGCGTTCGAAATTTGCAACGGTGCTGATGAAGATTGTGATAACATCATTGACGAAGGATATGATGCCGACAATGATGGCTACACCTCTTGCGGCGGCGACTGTAATGATAACAACAGTTCAATCCGTCCGAACGCTCAGGAAATTTGCAACACCGCCGACGACGATTGTGATGGATCAATTGACGAAGGTTTCGATGCCGACAACGATGGATACACCACTTGCGGTGGCGACTGCAACGACAACAACAATGCAGTTCGTCCGAATGCTTCAGAAATTTGCAATGGAATTGATGATAACTGTGCTGGTGGAATAGATGAAGGGTTTGACGCCGACGGTGACGGATTTACTTCATGTGGAGGTGACTGCAACGACAATAATAGCAGCATCAATCCGGAGGCATCTGAAGTGTGTTCGAACTTCACCGATGACAACTGTTCGGGTGTAGTGAACGAAGGATGCTGCAACGTGACTCTGAGCGCAGTTTCTACAAGCACTTCATGCGCTGCTGTATCGAATGGTTCAATTAATTTGACTGTATCGAACGGTGTTGCTCCTTATTCATATAGCTGGAGCAATGGTTCTACAAATGAGGATTTGGCGAACCTGGCAGCAGGCACATATACTGTTTCTGTAACCGATTTTTACGGCTGCACTGCAACTACTTCAGTGTCCGTTACCAACGGAACAGGAGGAGCGCCGATTGCTCCAACATCCATTGCGGGTCCTTACGGTGTTTGCCGCAGTTCGAGCGGAAACGTATTCAGTACTCCTGCAGTAGCCGGAGCAACATCATACCAATGGACATTGCCAACAGGAGCGACAGGTAGCTCAACAACCAACAGCATCACGCTGAGCTTTAGCGCTACTTACAACACCAGTAACTTGACCGTGCGCGCCGTTGGACCATGTGGTACAAGCGCATCATTTAGTCGTGCTGTGTATGCCAATACGACCATACCGACTGCGCCTTCAGCACTTAGCGGACCAACCATTGGTGTTTGCGCAGGAAGCACACAAACATATACCTGCACTGCTGTGGCGGCAGCGACCAGCTACCAATGGACAGCACCTACGAATGCAGCAATTACTTCGGGCCAAGGCACGCAAACGGTAACGATTTACTTTTCTTCAACCTTTGGTGCAAACGGAGCAGTAAGTGTTCGTTCACAGAATTGTTTTGGATTGAGCACCGCTCGCTCCGTGACGGTTTACAACATTCCAGGAACTCCAGGAACGATTAGTGGCACCTCTGCCAACGTTTGCCCGGGTTCAGTGTTAACATATACAATAGCTGCGGTGCCTGGGGCTACAAGCTACTTGTGGACGGCAGCAACAAACACAACCATCCTTTCGGGTCAGGGAACGAATACAATTACACTCAGCACTGCATCAGCTTTCACAACCGGAACCTTGTCGGTTAGCGCAGTGAGCAGCTGTGGACAAAGCGCGGCACGCACACTTGGTTTGAGCATAAACCCGGCAACACCTTCAGGAATGGTTGGTCAAACGACAAACCTGTGTGGTGGAGGTCAGTTTACATACTCTGTTACTGCTGTGAGTGGTGCAACAAGCTATGTATGGACTGTTCCAACCGGCTGCACCATTGTAACCAACAACGGAAACTCCATTGTTTTGAATGTATCAAGCGCCTTTACTACCGGAACGTTGAGCGTGCGCGCATACAACAGCTGTGGCGGTAGTTCTCTGCGTAGCGCATCGCTTACACGTTTGCCGTCAACACCGGCGAGCATCACGGGTGCCGCTTCAGTTTGTCCGAACCAAGTGGGTGTTGTATTTACTACACCTGCTGTGAGTGGTGTGACACAGACGTGGGCAGTGCCCGGAAGCTCTGTGATTACCGCAGGACAGGGCACTACAAGCATGACTTGTACTTGGGGCACAGCAGCGGGAAGTGTAACCGTACGAAGCGTAAATGCATGCGGTCAGTCTGCTGCTTTGAGCAAGGCTGTTACACTAGCTACTTGCATTGAGAATGATGGCACCAATTTGTTGCGTGAAGCGACTCTGGAGGCCTATCCAAACCCAAGCAATGGCAGTTTTGTGATTCGTTCCAACGAAGCAGGCGACTACTATCTGATCAATGGTTTAGGACAAACCGTTCAAACCATCAAGCTCAACGCCACCAACAACTTCCGATTCGAGGTTAGCGGGTTGAGTTCAGGCGTTTACTTCCTATCAGGGAATGTGAACGGTACAACAATTACTGAACGAGTAGTGGTAACCGGAAACTAAACGGACCAGTTGAATATCAAAAGGGGCTGCAATAGCAGCCCCTTTTTTTTGCTATAAATCGCCGAATAAATATTGAATTTCGATTTCCTGTAATTTCAACTGCGTTGCAATTTCTGTTTCCTGCACGCGCAGGTCGAACAGTTGTTGTTCGCGTGTATTGATGAGGAAAACACTGCTTTCGCCCGAGTTGAATTTCTCCCGCTCAGCATCGAGCAAACGCTGCATATTCTTGACGTTGGCAGCTACATTCGCCAGTTGCAAGCGCAGCAACTCAAGTTGGCGAATAGAGGCCAGCGCTTTGTTCTGAATCACGGTAGTCTTTTGCAATACCTCCAATTGGAGTTCTTCTATTTTGATACGCGTAAGACCGAGATCACCCTTTGCTTTGCGCATCAGTATGGGCCATGAAAATTGAGCGCCCCACTTGTAGTTGTTCATGGTGAGCATTTGTTCGGCCGGCGCTGTAGCTTCATTGAGTGCGTTGTACTGAAGGTTAACAACAGGCTTCATGAGCTCTTTTTTCAGGCGTTCTTCCGCATGTAATTGCTCTAGTAGTGGTGTGTATTTGAGGAGTTGAGGATTGCTGGCCGCAACGCTGTTGGCACGATCAATAAGAACTTGTGATTTGTTCAATGCGGCATCGAAATCGATGGTGTTTTGTGGAACCGTATTATTCAATGAAGCAACAGGCAAATAATTGAGTTCATTTTTTTGCCAAAGCTGCGAGGTCAAATCGAGCGATTCTTTTGCCCACTTGGCTTCGGCCGATTGCAACTTTTGCTTCCTGTTTTGCACTTGAATGGACGTTTCCAGGGTGTCAATAGAAGCTATGTCACCGGCAAGAAATCTATTTCTTGTATCGGTCATGCGTTGTTCTGCGATGTCGACCCATTCGCGATGAATGTTGAGAACCCGGCTACTCATCCACCAGTTCCAATACTGTTGAAAGCCATCAAAGCGCAATTCTTGAATGAGTTGTTTTTGTTCAATGCCCGCATAGCGCTGATAGGATTGAGCTTGGCGCAACTCAGTACGATTTTTGTCCGTTATCAATCCCTGCCCTAATGGAACAGCAACTCCGGCGCTTAATAGTCCGCCGTTGGGCGTTTTCTCTTCCGGATTGAAATAAGCACCGTTGGCATTTTCATAGCTCGACTTCAAAATGATTGGAGCTCTTAACGGAACATCAACTCCGATTTGCGTTTGATTATAGTATTCTGTTGACTTGAAAAATTTGTTTTGATGCGTTGCCGATATTTTCGGATCGAATGCACCTTTTGCTTTCATCAATTCCTGCTGGCCTTTCTCGACACGCAAATCGGCCATGCGAAGTGCAGGGTGATTATTGAGCATCGTTTTGAATGCGTCGAACGTAAGCACTTCTTGCTGTTGGGCATGTGCATGCCATGTGAAAGAGGCCGACACCAAAAGGGCAATAAGCTTGGTTTTTCCCAAGTGGTTATTTCGATTTCGCGACGTCATCGGCTTTGTAATAATTAGGTGGGAATCCGTTGAACTGTCGCCAGAGCTCATAACCCAGAGCAACGTCTTTGAGCAATGCCATGCCGTGAGCTCCTGCGCCCACGCGTATGCCCGAAGGCCAGGGCACATCTTCGGGGTCGGGGGCTACGAGTATTCGATATTCTCCTTGGTTGTTGGTGAAATTGTCGATTGCGACAACCACACCTCCGTAAGTGCCCGCAGATGCTCCCGGCCAACCGCTGAATACAAAGGCCGGCCAACCATCGAAAATGAAACGCACTTTTTGTCCCTTCGACAAAAGAGGGTAGTCGATGGGTTTTACCATCAGCTCCACTGCCAGTTCATAGTTGGCTGGCATGAGGCTCACGATCTCTTCGCCTTCTTTGACGGTTTCGCCTACTCCGGTTTTTATGGCTCGTGTGATATAGCCATCGGCCGGCGAGGTGATGAAGTAGAACCCGCTTCGCTGGCTGTAACCGGCGAACTGACTTTGCAATTTGGTCACTTGTGCTTCTGTGTCATAGAGTACACTCATAGTCGAAAACTTGTCGCTTTCGGCTTTCGATACTTTGTCGCGGTAATCTTGCGTAATGGAGTTCAATTCGGTTCGAACGTTGGTCAGCTCTTGTCGTGAGATGAGCAATTTGTTTTCGGTTTCGACTTGTTTTGCGCGGGCATTTTGATAGACCACCTCGCGCTGTTCCAACTCCGTTTCAGACTTCAATCCTTTCTCAAAAAGTGATTTGAATCGGTCGTATTGGTCTTTGGCAATCACTGCGTTTCCTTTTGCGACATTGAAGTCCATGCTGTCGCTCTGAACCTTTAAAATCGATTGCTTGACTTTTAACTCTTGCTGACTGCGTTTCAGTTTTGCGCTTTCATTGAGAGCGTCTATTTGTCGATCGAGGGCTTCAACCTTCTGCATATATCCTGAAACACTCGACTCCTTGCTCCTTATTTGGTCTTCGACGTTGACAAGCAAATTCGGATCGAAGTAATCGTCTTTGATTTCGGAAATACGCATGATGGTATCGCCGGTCTTTACCAGGTCACCTTCACGCACATACCACTGTTCTATTTTTCCGGGTATGATAGTTTGTATGGCTTGTGGCCGTTGGTCGGGCCTTAATGAGGTAAGACGGCCATTTCCACTTACGCTTTGTGTCCAGGGCAGGCATAGGAGCACCATGATTACAGCAAGAAGTATAAACAGTGAGCGCTTCAGTACCCGGTTGTTTTTACCAACGGAAAGTTTGCGAAACGATACGTAATCGCCCTGTTTAATTTTTCCTTGAATGGAAGAGTCTGAGAGGTCTAGCATGTGCGGTAAATTAAACTTTGTGCATGGTTACAACTCTTCCTGCCAGTTGGTGTATAGCGGGGTTGTTGCTGATGATTAAAATAGTCGCCTGAGGGAATTCGCGCAGAATATTTTCGAGTATTTCCATACGCTCATCGGGTAAGATTGCCTGCAGATTATCTTCCATCAAAATGAGCTGCGGGTTTCCAACAAGGCATCGGGCAAGTATTAGTTTTCGGAGAATTCCTCCTGATAAAATCTTGCCTTCGGGGTCAATTACCGTGTGGTAACCTTCCGGCATGTGGGTAATACTGTCGTGCAGGTTAACCAAACGCGCGCCCTCCATTACTTGATTGATGTCGATGTGTTTTCGGCCACAGGTAATGTTTTCTACAACGGTTCCTTTGAATACACCTTGATCGGTAAAGTTTTCTCCCGTGATTTCACGTAAGGTCACGAGATCGATGTTTTCAAGCGGCAATCCGTTTATTGTAATGCTCCCTTGGAAACCGGCAAAATAGCCTGTGAGCAATTTCATCAGAAGCGTTTTGCCACTGCCATTTGCGCCTGCCACACATACGCGTTCACCGGGCGTGATCTCTAAGTTGAAGTTCTGGATTACCGGACTTTGGGCATCAGAAAAGGCATAGGTAAGCTTATCTACTTTTACATGCACACCTCCATTTTTCAATGTTTCGCGCACATCGATACCGCCTTCTCTCTCGAGTTGAATGTCGGTAATACTGCCAATTTTATCCAAGGCAGTGAGCACATCGTACACGGTGCTCATATTGAGAATGACTTTCTCTACACTGCCTATAATCATGAGAATCACAATTTCAGCTGCAACGAATTGTCCGATGTTGATTTGTCCGTTAATCACCAGAATACTTCCAGCAATAATGAGACTCGCAGCAAGTATGATTTTAAACAGAACCAGTACTTTGTATTGCGTGACCAATATTGCAAAGTGACGCTTTCGTGCATCGAGGTATTTCGATGTATGGTAGTCGGTTTGCTCCAGCGGCATGGAGGTAATACCGCTCAATTTGAACGTGGTGAAAGCGCGCGATAGCTCTTCCAACCAGTGCGCCACCGCAAATTTGTGTTTGCTCTCTTCCAAGCTGCTATCTAGGCCTTCTCTGCCAGTCAGTTTAAAGATGGCAGCAATAAGGAGTATGAGGATGATGCCGAGCAGGATGAAAAGTGGATGATAGAAAGACAGCAGAAGCAGGCCGAAAATAATTTGAATGGCAGCGGTTGAGAAGTCGAGCAGGAGCTTAGAAACCCCTTTCTGCACCGTCATGATTTCGAAAAAGCGATTCATTACTTCCGG
>CALQJP020000078.1 GCA_943330925.2 Chryseobacterium gleum | reverse complement strand
GGTCATGATGAGGAAGCTCTTCTTCTTCACCTTACTCATGTATTCGCGCTGTATAATCAGGAGTGTCTTATTCATGGCTGGCATTGAATTGTTGAACGGCTTGAATGAAAATTTGCTCCATGTCGGGAACCATTTCGTTTACACCGTGAATGTTTACATGCGGTATGAGCGCTTGAAGCAGGTCGTTGAGCGATCGGCTTCCAAGTAATTTTATTTCAGCAAAGGCTCCTTTCTCATCGGTTGCGGTGCGCTGCAATTCGAACTGCGTCCACAGTCCAATGCCAATGTCCATCGCTGCTCCTTCAAAGTCGACCCGGTATGTTTGCGTTCGGAAGCGTGACTTGATATCTTTAACGCTGCCTTCAAGAATTACGCGCGATCGATTGATGAGTGCGATGTTGTCGCAGAGCGATTCAACGCTGCCCATATCGTGCGTAGATAGGATGATGGTCGCTCCTTCGTCTTTCAGTCGCAACATCTCTGTGCGTATCAATTCCGCATTGATGGGGTCGAAGCCACTGAAGGGTTCATCCAGTATGAGCAGCTTGGGTTTGTGTAAAACAGTAGTGATGAACTGAACCTTTTGTGCCATCCCTTTGGAAAGGTCTTCTACTGTCTTGTCCCACCAGTTGGTAATTTCAAATCGCTCGAACCATTCCTTCAGTCGCGTGCGTGCCTCACGTGCTGAAAGTCCTTTCAATTGCGCGAGATACATACACTGTTCGCCCACCTTCATTTTTTTGTAGAGTCCGCGTTCCTCAGGTAAGTAGCCGATATGCTCCACATCGCCGGGCTGAAGCGGACGTCCGTTGAACAGCACTTCTCCTTCATCAGGCCCGGTAATTTGATTGATGATTCGAATGAGCGAGGTTTTACCGGCGCCATTCGGGCCCAGTAAACCAAACACACTGTGCTCGGGAACGGCTATGCTCACGTCGTTCAGCGCCTTGTGCTTCGCATACGATTTATGAATGTGACGGGCTTCTAAGGTATACATGGGGGTAGGTAATAGGTAACAGGTAACAGGTAATAGGTAATAGGTATTAGGTATTAGGTCTGAAGTGTAAGCTTTAAATAAACGGTGCTCTGCAGTATACCTAACACCTATCACCTAACACCTAACACCTAACACCTCTTAGCTAATCGCTTCAAGCATTCCTTGCACAATATAAGCCAACTGCTCTTCCGTCAACTCTGTGTGCATAGGAAGCGACATTACGTTGCTCGACAATTCTTCGGTAACGGGGAAGTCGCCCTCTTTATAACGCGGGTCGGTATACGCTTTCTGCATGTGCATCGGCACCGGATAGTAAACCATAGACGCTATTCCTTTCTCTTGCAGCTTGGCTTGCAATGCAGCGCGATCAACACCTTTCAATACGAGTGTGTATTGATGGAAAACGTGCGTGCTCTTCGGGTCGCGTGCAGGAATGGTGATGTTCGGATGATTCGCAAACGCATTGTCGTAATAGGCTGCAGCGCGCTGACGGTTGGCAATGTAAGTGTCGAGTTGCGCGAGCTTTACATTCAACACAGCGGCTTGGATAGTGTCGAGTCGCGAATTCACGCCAATGCTGTCGTGGTAATAGCGCACCTTCATGCCGTGGTTCGAAATCATGCGAAGTTTCTCGGCAAGCGCATCATCATTGGTAAACATCGCACCTCCGTCGCCGTAGCAACCGAGGTTCTTCGAAGGGAAAAAGCTCGTGGTCCCTACATGCCCAATCGTTCCGGCCTGCTTGCGCGTGCCGTCGCTGAAGGTGTAGTAGGCGCCAATGGCTTGACAGTTATCCTCTATCACATACAGGTTGTGCTTGTTGGCAATGGCCATGATCGATTCCATATCGGCACACTGACCAAAGAGATGCACGGGCACAATGGCTTTCGTTTTGGGCGTAATCGCTTTTTCCAATGCAACGGGATCGATGTTGTACGTGCCGGGCAATGCGTCGACCAACACCGGTGTCAATTGCAATAAGGCAATTACTTCTACGGTGGCTACAAAGGTGAATGATGTGGTAATCACCTCGTCGCCTGGCTTGAGATCCAATGCCATCATGGCAATTTGCAATGCATCGGTACCGTTGGCGCAATTAACCACATGCTTCACATGCATGTATTTTTCCAGTCCTGTTTGAAATTCTTTCACCGCCGGTCCATTGATGAAAGCGGTGTTTTCTACCACATCCAAAATGGCTCTGTCTATTTCGTTCTTAACACGGTGATACTGGGTCTTTAGGTCGACCATTGGGATATTCATCATACTTCTTCCGAATTTTTTTGATGCGACGAAGATAAGATTATTTCAAGCCGACAGAAGTACGATTCAATGGCGAAAAATCGCAGTTTCTCAACGCCAAAATTTAATGAGCAATATCTCGATAGCCAGGAAAATCAGCGCCCAAACAAGGAGGCTTAACCAATACTTGTGCGTGTCGTCTATAGCGGACGCTCCAGCTGAAACGGACTCCATGTCACCTTCCAATACCGACCAATTTCCAAATTGCTTATCGGCTATTTTTTCCTTGAAGAGGTCGACGGCCATGGTTTCGTTATACGATTCTGTTCTGCTGTAATTGAAAGCGAGCGGCTGAACCGCGGTTGTTCCCCAATTCAGCAAATAGTTGCCGGCTTCAGCCAGATCGCTGTGCACAAATACTTCCACCTGATTGCCTGCGTTGCGGTGCTCGGGAATGACTTCAGAGTTCGTTACAATGTGCTGCAATCGAAACGTTTCTTCGCCCTGCAGTTGCATGTTTCGAAGGATGATAGCTTCTTCCCGACCAAGCGTGTAACTCAACTGTGAAGTGGGCTGCGAAAATTCAGCCATCCGAATAAGAGTGGCCGGGAAAAAGGCGTGCTGCGTGAAGTTGGTTTCCTCGGTAGAGAGTGAAACACACGAGAAATAAAGTCTGCCATGGCCTATGGCCGATGAAAGCAGAAAAGGACTACCGTTCTGCAAGGTCAGCATAGGCTCTGCCCATTGGGCCGAGGAAAGCGCTAAACTGAAGTAAGCATTGGCAAGCGGTAAATCGATGTTGCCCGATGATTGCCGGAAGGCTTCTTTGAAAATGTAGTGCTCATAGTTGACGCTCGATACCGGCGTCACAGCGGTCAACTTCCCGCTTATTTGTCCGGCTTTCCAAGCTGAGAGCGCGCTGTTGTATTCATTCACCACAATCTCTGAAGCGGGTATAACCAGCACACTGCCTCCCGACTCCATGAACTTGTTGAGCTCCGATACCATTCCGCTCGAAAGATTGCGCAATTGATTGATGACAATGAAGTTCATGCCGGTAAAACGGCTGTAGTCGATTGCTGCCTCATTCATACTGTTCCACTCATAAAACGGGTCGTCGGAAAAAACGGCTTTTACGGCTTGTGTTGAGGCCGTATTGCCCAGCACCTCAAGCACTCGAATGCGATCGGCAACATTGTAGCTGAAGTAGTAGGCGTCGTCGTTGGTGATGGATGCGTCGTTTATCGATAGCGAACAGTGTTTAAATCCGGGCTCTGTATTGGTGTAGGTTATGTCTACAGTGCTGTTTGAAGAGGCAGGAATGGAGGCCGCTGCCACGCTCTTTTGAGTGCCGTTGATGATGAGCTGCATGGGCATAGACTCGATATCGTCGGTGCCGGTATTAACTACACGGGCATGCAGTATCTCAGGCTGATTCACCTGACGCACGGGCGTTTCAAACCAAACTGAATCGATGAATACGTTGCTCTTGATCTCAGGCAACTCAGGCACTACCGTGATACGCATGGTGGTGTCGTTCGACACGGCTTCGACATCGGTAACCGACGATTGCAAATCGGTAAGTACAAATGCATGTCGTTTCTCAAGCCCGGATGTAATCAGCGCATCGCGTTGGCGTGTAATCACCTCACTGAGCTTGCGGCTTGAGGGCGAAAGATCCACTTCTTGGATAAGCGAAGTCATCTCTTCCTTGCTAACCAGCCGCTGATGGCGGCCTTCAAAGTCGCTCGTCAGCAACTGAAATTTATCGGAAGCGGCAAAGGACTCCACGATTTCAAGCGCCTTGCTTTTGGCCAGGTCGAGCATGATGCCGTCTGCGCCCGCACCTTGCATGCTGAACGAATTGTCGATGTAAATGGAAACGGCCGTGCCGCCCGGTTTTTCAACTACACCGGGTTGCGGCAAATAGGGCTGCGCAAACGCGAGCACAATGGCTGCAACGGCAAGCACCCTGGCGGCAAGAATGAGCAGATGCTTTAGGTTGCGCTTGCTCTGTGTTTCCTGTTTAATCTCTTTCAGAAAATCGACATTCGAGAAATAGACTTTCTTGAATTTGCGAAAATTGAACAGGTGCACGATGATCGGTATCGCCGTAGCGACCAATCCCCAAAGCATTTCCGGATGCACAAATTTCATAGGTGCGGCGAAGATAACAGGAGCGAGGGGTTACAGCATGACGTGGTTCGGAAAAATGGTTAATGGCGGGTGACGGGTTCGTTAATGCAGATAAATGATGGAAACAGTTAAGCACTGTATCATGAATTTCCCCCGTACATTTTATAATTGGCCACTCGCCACTCGCCATTCGCCACTCGCCACTCGCCATTCGCCATTCGCCACTAATAAACGTTCCCCCGCAAACTCATCCCAATCACCGGACTATTCTTCGATTTTGAGATCCAGGTGGCGGAAGTAAATTCTGTATTCGATTCAGGATTGAATATACTGACGTGAGCGCCTTCTCCCACCGACTGGCCTTGAAGACCCAGCGCGCGCTCCGGCCCTGAGGTAAACTTCTCAATAATTTCTTCGGTGGTCATGTGTTTTTCCAAAGCTGTGTATGCCGTGCAAAAGGTTGATTCAATGGAGCTGATACCAAAGTTGGCATCTTCAAATTCACGCACCTTGTGCTCTACATCTTCCGGGCAGTGATCGCTTACAATGACGTCTATAGTTCCGTCTTTCAACCCTGCAATCAACGCTTTACGTTCTTCTTTGCTGCGCAAGGGTGGTATCACCTTATAGTTGGAGTCGAAGCTAGTTAAATGCTCATCGCTGAAAAGCAATTGGTGCGCGGCAACACCACAGGTAACCTGTAGTCCGTCGCGCTTTGCCTTGCGAATGAGTTCTACGCTTCGCCCTGTCGATATAAGCATGAAGTGTAGTCGGCCTCCGCAGTACCGAAGCAACTCAATGTCGCGCTGCACGCGTATTTCTTCTGCCTGATTGGGTATACCCTTCATGCCGAGCGACACGCTAACGGGCCCTTCGTGCATTTGGCCATTGCCGTTGAGACCTCGATCCCAAGGCAGTGCCATCACAACACTGTTTAGGTTTCTTGAATATTCCAGCGCCCTGCACATGAGTTCTGTGCCAATATTGCCGCGGTCGTCGCTGAAGGCGCGCGCACCGGCCTGTTGCATGTCGAACATTTCAGCGAGCTGTTTTCCCTCCAGCTGCTGAGAGAGTGCGCCAATGGGTATAAGCTCCAAGCCCGGCTCCGAATGCTCCTTGATGAAACGAACAGCCGATTTGTTATCCGTAACAGGAAAGGTTGATGGGAGCAGAGCCACGCGCGCAAAACCTCCGCGCCTGGCTGCGTTTCTTAAACTCGTGAAATTTTCTTTGTATTCCGAACCGGGCTCGCCGCTCCTGGCAGCTATATCGGTCCAGCCGCGCGATACAATGCAGCCTTTTCCGCTAAGAATGTTCGCTTTGGTTTCTTGAATTTCGGGAGCAATGGATAGAAGACGATTGCCCTGAAGAAGTAAATCACGCTTCTTGCCGTGATGGGGCGACGTCGGATCGTAAATCAGTGCTGACTTCAGAAGTACTTTCATCATACTGAAGCGCGAATATAAAAAGAAACTGCAATAGGCAAGCGAACAATGTGCGGCCGGGTCGTGCGCTGTTATCATTTGTTAGGGCGGTTCTTACGCCTATCTTCCGCCCTAAATTTCTATCATGGTTCACGAACTTAACAGGCATCATTCGATTTTCAACCAATTCATGCGTGAGATTCGCGATGAGCAAATTCAAAAAGACTCAATGCGTTTTCGCAGAAATATCGAGCGCATTGGAGAGGTAATGGCATACGAAATTTCCAAGTCATTCGAATATGCCGTTCAGGAGGTTACAACCCCGTTGGGTGTGGCTGAAATAAGTTTGCCTGTATGCACACCTATGCTTTGCACCATCATGCGTGCAGGGTTGCCCATGCACCACGGCATGATGAACATTTTTGATCACGCCGATTCAGCATTCGTTGCTGCATTTCGCAAACACGATGCTGCCGGTAATTTTGAAATTGAAGTCGATTATGTGAGCGCACCTCCATTGGATGGAGTTGAACTGATACTATGCGACCCGATGCTGGCCACGGGTTTTTCGCTCGAAAAGGTGTATAAGAAACTCATGCAGCGAGGCACTCCGGCAAGGGTTCATATTGCGTGTGTTATTGCTTCTGAAACTGGTTTGAATTATTTGCGTAGTAGATTACCTGAAAGTACGCGCTATTGGATAGGTGCTATCGATACGGAGCTCACTGCTCATTCGTATATAGTACCGGGGTTGGGTGATGCGGGCGATTTGGCTTTCGGGAAAAAAGAATGATGCTGAATTACTTCCTTAAAATTGTAGGCTGGTGGCTTTTGACCATCGTCAAGTTTCTGTTTGTACCTTTTGGCATGACGCTCAAGCCTGCTGCAGGAGAACACTGGTCACTCGTTGAAGTAATCTTGGTTACCTCCACGGGCGCTGCCTTGGGGGTGTTTATTTTCTTTCACTTCGGTGAATTCATTTTCAACTGGCTGGCGCATCATTTCAATGCGAAACGCAAAGTCTTTAACAAACGCAATCGCTGGTTTATTCGGCTCAAGAAACGATATGGTATTAATGGGCTTATGCTTATTGCAGGCCTTATTTCGGTTCCCATTGCTTCGGTAGTTGCGGCCAAACTCTATCGTCATAACCCGAACACATTACCGAAAATGATTATCGCATTTTTCCTTTGGAGTGTTGCTCTCTCATCACTAGCCTTCGGAATGAAAAAAATAGGACTCTCATTTTGAAACAATACAAGCATCTTTTTTTTGATCTCGATGGCACGCTTTGGGATTTAAAACGCAATACCAGGACAGCCATGGTAGAGTTGTTCGATCGATACAACGAACAGGTGGGGCACCTCGATTTTGAATTGTTTTTTCGGCGTTATCACCATCACAATGATCAAGTGTGGGCGCTTTACCGTCAAGATAAAATTAAAAAAGAAGAACTGCGGTACGTGCGTTTTGAACGTGCATTTGCCGATGCCAATCACGCAGTTGAATTTGATTTTATCGATCGGTTTTCGCTCGATTTTTTGGAGGTCGCGCCACGCCAAAAGCTCACCATGGAAGGTGCGCACGACTTGCTCAACCACTGCACAGGACGATACAACATGCACATTATCACCAATGGCTTCGTGGAGGTGCAAGGACATAAGATGAAGGCGGCAGAACTGGAAGGCTTTTTTGATCAGATCATCAACAGCGAGCATGTCGGAGTGCGAAAACCGCATCCGGATATTTTCAGCTATGCGCTCGAAAAGGCAGGTGCAATCAAGGAAGAGTCGCTGATGATAGGCGATGATTGGGAGGCTGATATACTAGGCGCGCGCGATTTTGGGATGGACCAGGCATACTTAACGGTCAAGGAAGATGAACAAAATGAACGCAATGCTGCGAATGGAAATGGTCCCGTTCGGCACAACTACAAGCCGACCTATACATTACATTCGCTTCTGGAATTGATTGAAATACTATAACAATACTGCTATGAGCAATAAAAACGAAAACGGCCAGCAACTCAATATCGAACTGAACGAAGAGATCGCTCAGGGTATTTACTCGAACCTGGCTATAATCACACATTCACCGGCCGAATTTGTCGTTGACTTTATTCGCATGATGCCGGGTGTGCCAAAGGCTAAGGTGCAATCACGCATCATCCTTACTCCACAACACGCCAAACGTCTTATGCAAGCGCTTATGGAGAATATCAATAAGTATGAGTCGCAACACGGTGCGATCAAAGATGCTCCCGGTCAGGATCCAATGCTGAGCATGGGCTTTGGTGGCCCTCAAGGAATGGCTTAATGAAGTGCGATGTGCGAAGTGCGATGTGCGAATTGCGAAGGTCGAGGTATGAGGTAAATGTCCCTCTTACTTAAAGCCTCACAAGCGCATCGCGCAACCTGTTACTATACCCAATCTCATTGTCGTACCAGCCGACAACCTTTACCATGTTGCCTATTACTGAGGTGAGTTTTGCGTCAAAAACGCATGAAGCGGGGTTGCCAATAATGTCTACTGAAACCACAGGGTCTTCAGTGTACTCCAAAATGCCCGCCCAACGATTCATCGAGGCTTGTTGAAACGCTTCGTTGATGGCTTGTATCGAAATCGGATTGCGCACATTGCACGTAATATCGGTGAGTGAGCCGTCAGGCACGGGTACCCGAAATCCACAGCCACCCATTTTCTCATTCAAATGCGGAAATACACGTGTCAATGCCTTGGCCGCTCCGGTTGTGGTTGGAATGATGGAAAGTGCCGCTGCTCGGCTTCTTCGCAAGTCTTTGTGAGGTGAATCGTGCAAACGCTGATCGCCGGTATAGCTGTGCACAGTTGTAATGTAGCAGCTCTCAATGCCACACAATTCATCGATTAACTGTAT
>CALQJP020000077.1 GCA_943330925.2 Chryseobacterium gleum | reverse complement strand
TGAGGTTTCGGAATCACAAAGAGCTACGTTACTTCCTGGGTTGATGGAAATGGTAGGTGCTTGTGCGAATTCAATGTCGTAGCAATAATCAAAAGCGCAGTTGGCATTCGAGAAACAAAGTTCGTAAACGCCATACTGTGAAGGCGTCCACGTGGTGGTCATTTGTGAAGGGTCCGAAAACGACCAACCGCCCGGGCCCGTTACAGCCCATGTGCCGTCTAAGCCTGTTGTAACGCAGGTTGATGCACCCGACCAAACGAGACCGGTAGTAAGCGGCGCAGGAATAATGGTCGGAGCGCTTTGTCCGCAGTTGATCACCCAGAGTGAGTTACCTTGGAAGTTGTTGCCGTTGGCGAAGTACTCAATCGACACGCTGTCGCCTGCGCCAATCAAGATGTCATCGAACAGCGTGAGTGCGCCGAAAGAGGTGAGGAAGTACTCTTCTACCGGACCACCGTCTGCAGGATAAACGTAGATGTTGATGAACGAACCCTGCCATCCGTTTTGGTTGGTGCTGAGGGCATAAATAATCAGGTTGTCTTCCGGAGGCACAGAGTATCCGCAGAAGTCGAGTTCTTGCAGACCATTGCAGCGAATGCCGTTGTTGTCTTCGTTGGTGAGACACGGAGTTGAAGGCGATGTAGTAACGAGTTTAATGTTGAAGCCCTGACAACCGGCCGCATCGGTAACTAAGATTTCATAGTTACCATTGACGTTACCGGTAACTTGAGCACAGGCTTCATCGAGTGGTGTACCCGGCACAAACTCACCATCGTAGCCCGGTGATATTTGCCATTGGTAACTAGCATACTCACCGAGTACACAAACCACGGTGTCGATACCCGGACAAATTTCGATCGGTAGGTTACCACCTTCCAATTGAGGAATGAAATACGGTGTCACATCCACAAAAGCCGTTGCAACGGATGAGCAAAAGCCGAATGCGCCTACAACGGTGATGTTGCCGGGCTGCGATACGTCGGCTGTTTGACCTGAAGATCCATTGCTCCACGAGTAGGAGTCGAATCCATCGGTCGCGGTCAGTTCGGTTACCTGGCCCGCGCAGATGTTCAACACACCGGAGATTTGAATCGGCGGGGCTTCAACGTCTTCAACCAGGAATGTATATGTAACTGTGGTCGATGCGGCGGGTATACCATTGTCGGTAGCGGTAATCGTGACGGTGTTGGCGCCGATGTTGGCTGCGCTCGCCGTGAATGTTGCGTTGTTGAGAACGGCTGCATTTCCGGGAGTCGAAGTTGCAGTGAAGCCCGTGCTGCTTTGCGTGAACGCAATGCTGGTCGATTGTGTGGCTTCTGGGCTGGTAAATGCCAAATTGAAGTCAAACGATTCACCCACGCACATGGTGATGGTGTCGCAGGCTTCACCTACGGGAATCGGAGGTTGGTTTGATACGAAGTTTGAAACGCCGGTATTGAACGCAATGACACGACCGTCGAGCCAGTCAACACCGTCTTCATTTGCCTGCTGCACACCGTATGGGCCATCCCATGCGGTCGAATTGCAAATGTTGAATCGGCCGAAAGCATAGTGCTGAGTGCCCGATGAGCGGTCGGCACCTACAATAGCGAAGTTGTTGTTGGCATCGCAGCCACCTGTAGCGCCGCTGATTTGGCTATTCGCCCACTGCATGTCGAGGTAAACGAATTGTACGTTGTTGCCTCCGCCAATTACGTTGCTGCCATCGGGCGTAATGATGATTTGAAATGAGTTGGTCTTGTCGTCGAAGTTGGGCCAGTAACCCACGTTGATGTAGTTGATGTAAAGTGCTTCGGGAGTGAGCAAGTAGTAAAGTTCACCGCTCGCTCCAAAGTCGAAATCAGACCAAAAGGCGGAGAGGTGGTTGTACTGCTGGTTGGTTTCAGTGCCCAGTGGGTCGGGGAAGGCTGAAGGTGTAAAGTCGATGTAGCCTGTGTTTCCAAGCACAACCGTTCCCTTTGTAGTAATAACAATCTGGTTGTAGTTGGTACCGAAGAAATTGAAGTTCCAGCCAAGGTTGATAGGCGCGCTGAAATTATCCGTGCTGTTGCCTGGGCTTCCGGGCCATTGAATAGGGTTCGGGTGCGTGTATTCGCTGGTTGGCTCGATCCAATAGCAGTTCGATTCGCCCGAAGTCTGGCTTGTGCGCATTTGACGGCGTGTCTGCTGATGTTCGCGCTTCCAATCGGTTTTCAGGCGTGCAACTCGGTCTGCATCAAAGCGCGGATCCTTGGTGAAATGAACCCAATCTTCCTTCGACATCTTTTGAAGAAAAGGCATACTGTACAGCTGTTCTTCAGTCATTTTGCGCGAATAACGAGCGTTGAAAGGAGCAGTGTAATAATGTTCTTGTGCAAGAGCTGATGCGCATACTACTGCGGCGAGCAAAGTGACAAGTAGAAGTTTTTTCATTGGTAGGATTGGTAAAAACTGAAATTATCGTTCGGATATATCCGAGGCATGCAAATATAAAAGTTAGGTCAACGCCGCAGGTATATGAAGCCACTCTTTTCCACGGGCTGTTGTCGAAGGTCGCGAGCTTGTATTTGGTACAAATAATTGCCTTCCGGAGCATCTATACCGCTTGGGGTTACTCCATTCCAAGCCTCTCCGTTTTCAGAGGAAAATACCAGGTTTCCTTTCTCGTCAAACACGCGGAACTCCTTTACCTCAATGAATTTGGATAGCGTCAGGATGTCGAAGAGGTCGTTTTTGCCATCACCGTTGGGCGTGAAAATGGTAGGCACGTTAAGTTGCGAAGCCGGCAAGCATTCAATGGTATGATTAATCGTGTTGGTTTCGCCCATTGCCGTAGCGATCAAACGCACGTCGTAAACGCCCGGTTCGTCGTAGGTGTGTTGTGGGCTCATTTCATTCGATTGTTCACCATCCCCAAAATCCCATCGGTATTGTTCTGCTTTCGGGTTGGTTGGTATAAAGAAATAGGCCATGTCAAAACGATTGATCTGCACGGCCGAGAAAGAGTCTTGCTTTTGTTCGGAATGCACATTAGCCGTGCTTGTTTCAGCTGCTGGGCTAAGTGCGGAAGGTGCAGTTGGTGTTTCGGAAGGCGAGTTTTTTAGCCCCGTCCCTTCAGCAGTTGGTGCCGGCTGAGAGTCTGCGGTTTTTTCCGAGTTGGTGTTCGCTGGCACCACATGGGTTGAAGCCTTGTTCGTTTCGGCGCTCACCGATGCGCTGGCCGATGTTTCCGTTTCCCCCGACTCGGGCTTCTCTGTGGGCTGCTCCAACGGCTGTTCTGTGTTGGCTTGCGAGGGCGATTCAGTGCGGATGGAAGTGTCCTCTGTTTTTTGCTCATCGGCAAGCCACACCGCCAAGCCAATGATACCAGCTGAAATTGCAGCAGCGATGAACCACTTAGCTTGACTCAACGCACCTATCGAACTACCTCCGGCATGGGCCGAAACCTTTTCCCAAAGATGGCTAGGCACAGCGCTCTCGTGCGTGTCCAGCTTTTCTTTCAGAATATGGCGGAGTTTTTCATCCATCGAGTGCATTGTTTTTTACCGGTTGCGTCAATCGGGATTTAAGCCATCCCTTTGCTTTATGATATTGTGTTTTCGAGGTGTTCTCACTTACCGACAACATGTCTGCAATTTCAAGGTGGGAGTAACCCTCCAAAGCAAACAGGTTAAATACCGTGCGGTAGCCGGCCGGCATTTGTCGTATGAGGTTTAATAAGTCATCTTCATTCAATCTGCCTATTGCGTCAAAGTCATTTTCCGTCAGCTCATTCGAAGTGTCAATTTGCACGTGTATTCCTTTTCGAGCCTCGCCTTTAATCATGTTCAAGGATGTGTTTATCATGACTTTGCGTATCCAGGCACCGAGCGGCCCTTCCCCTTGCCATTGGTCGAGGTGTTTGAACACGCGAATAAAGCCTTCTTGCAAAGCATCCTGAGCATCTTCATTTCGGTCGAAGTAACGTTTGCAAACCGTATACATCTTCCCGGAATGCTGCTTCCAAAGCGTTTCATGAGCCGATCGATCACCGGTCAAACAGCGATTTGCAAGTTCTCGGTCGGTCATTTCACACTCCGGGGATGATGATACTAATTGGGCAATTAAAGTTGCCTGCAGAGAAAAAAAATATGCGGTGAAGGGCTATCGCAGAATGAAGACGTTACCCTCAAAGCTCTTGGGTTTGCCTGTTTCCAAATCGTCGACCTCGATTTTCCAGAGGTAGTAGCCGTCCTCGACGTAGTAGGTGCCGCCATCGTATCCGCCCGTCCAGGCTTTTCCAACTTCTTCGCTGTAGAACACAATGTCGCCCCATCGGTTGTAGACCCAAAAGCGGTAGCTGCCCTCTACTTCTCCATTGATGATAGGCAAAAACACATCGTTGAGCCCATCACCATCGGGTGTGAACGTGTTGGGAACGAATACCTGTAGAATGTTTTCCACGAATACGTCCTGGCAAAGTGTGTCGAGGCAGCCGTATTCATTGGCCGCGGTGAGGCAAATGAGGTACGGTTCAGTTGTTTCAATGTCGGGGAATGTCCAAACCGGGTTGGCAAAGAAGCTTTCACCTGCATTATAAAAATTCCAGTAAATGGAGTCTGCGCCGGCGGTCAGATTTCTGAAATGAACCTCGCGGTGCAGGATGTCGACCGGTTGTGGATCCCAGGTGAAATCCACTTCCGGGTAATTGCGAATGGTGATAGGTGTTGAAAGAGTATCCGTTCCCACACATCCAAACTCAGAAGTAATGGTAAGAGAGGGGAAGAAGTTGCCGGGCGAAGTGTACACCACTGAGGTATCTCCGCAATAGGAAAGCTGCGTTCCATTGCCCAACGACCAGATGCAGGTGCTGAGATCGTTGTAGTTGGTGTCTAACAGGGTGTAATAAAACCCGATGGTGTCCGGGTAGCAACTGCCCGACTCATCGGCATCCATGATAGGTTCAGGAGTGTCGTGAACTGTAACCCACAGGGTGTCTGAAACACTGGTTAGCGGACAGTTTTCATCCGTTACACGGATCTCGAAAATTCCATCGAACAGAAAACATTCGGTAATCGTATCCACCGATGCGATGAGCGTTGGAGTGAGATCAACAACGTCATTGAGCTCATACCATTCAACCAATAAATTACCTGTTCCGCCTGTAGCCAATGCGGTGAGCTCTTCACATTCATATTGGCATGTAAACAGGGTGTCCAACCCATTCTGTACAAAAAGCGCTACGCTTGATGAAATAGTACCTACAGCGGTTATCGTGTCAGACGAGCAACCAATAGCGTCGAGCGCATACAAGTAAAGAGTGGTGTCTTGCGAAAGAACAATCGTGAGGTTTTGATTCGCGGACTCATTCGTGATGCCTACCAGGCAGCCGTTCGCTTCCGGGCATCCGTTCCAATAGGTTGTGAAATTACCTGCGCCTCCACTTACCAGCGCGTCGAATGTAATAGGGTAGTTGGGGCAACCCAAAATTGCCGGAGGGTTAGGTGTTATGAATATCTCAGGCGAATCGGGGCTGATGGTGAACGTAGTGTCTGCAGTACACACTTGTCCGCTGCTCAGAAGAATGTTTACCGACAAAGCATAGGTGCCAATTCCAAGGTTGGTAAATACGAAAGGAGTTTGCTCAGCGACACCTATTACTATTCCGCTTTCACTGAGTACGTATTGGCTTGCGTTGGGATTGTTGCCTTCTACGACACCGTCGAGATCAGAAAAGCAAAACGGATACGGCTGGTCGGTGTCGGCCATAACGTATTCTTGCTCGCGCACATCGATGGTGAAGTTTTCTGACGCCTCGCATCCTTCTGCATCTGCAACCAGCAACACGTGGTCTTCAGGATCATCAAAGCAGATGGGGGCTGTTGCGCTGTTGCCGTCTATGGACGCCGTGAAGGCATTGTTGAACGCGCCCACCACGTCGAAGTCAATGTCTTGTGAAACCTCGTTTACGCAGGTTCCGTTGCACATGTCAGCCGGATAAACAAGGTTGATGATTTGTATCGGATCGTTTACCTCTACTGCTATGGTTTCGGTTGTCGAACAGATCACTGTGCCGAAATCCTCCGAAGCGGTTACCTCGAAAATTTCGTTGACCGTCGGGTCAATATTTACAGAGGCTTGGTTGTCGGGCCCGGTGATAGAGGCGGTTGCTGCCCAACTGTAGCTGTATACTCCTGCACCTGTCGGCGTGGCGGTGAGTGTAGCGGTGTTGTTGGGTGCATCGAAACATAGTATGTCGTCTGTAGTAGTTACGTTTAAAGATGGATTGGGCTGAATCGTAACAATGACCTCGTCTGTGTTTGAGCAAGAACCGTCCGAAACACTGAGTGTGTAGGTGTAAGGGCTGTTGTTGGCGTTGTTGATGGTAACGGTAGGTTGCGCATCGTCTGCTTGTCCGGTAGCAATACCGGCTGAGGGCGACCAGCTGTAGGTAACACCGCCCAAGGCCGGCGTTCCGAGTGTTACCGGTAATCCGGCACATTGAGCCACATCCGAACCTGCTGCTGCGGCTGGAATAGTAAGTTCAATGGCCTCGAAGTCGTCGACGGTTGTATTCACGCAGCCATGTGTGTCGGTAACGCTCACAATTGAGTATGTGCCCGGGTCATTGATGGTGATGGAGCTTCCCGCAATTACCGGTGGGTTGGCTGGGTCAGGCCCTTGAATGTCGACGGTGAAAGGTCCGTCCCCTGTTGCGGAGAAAGACGCAGTGATAGCGGGCTCATTCGGGCAATAACTCTGGCTATTGCTCAACCAGGCAGCAGATACCTCAGGGTAAATAGCCAGGTTTGCGCTTACGTTTACGTTGGCCTCGCAGTTAAAGCCATCCGTTACCTGAAGCAGTTGATAAGCTCCTTCAATACCGGTGCAATATTGGTCAGTGGTAAGCAAGTTGGCCACCGTTTCGTTGGCGGCTACATTGGGAACGTTAATGACGACTGTGAAGGGTTCTTCTCCGGTAAATGCAAGGTCGAAGCAATGCGTGAGTCCACCGCAAATGGAAGCGTCGCTGCTTATTGCAACGGTAGGCAACGGGTGAATTTCAACGTCTACGGAACCTGTTGCGGTTCCCAGGCAGTTTTGAGCGCTGTTGGTCAACGCCTCAACAGCAAAGGTGCCTGTTTGCGATGCGTTGAATGTATAGGGGTTTGCTGCAGGAACTGCGATAGAAGGTTGGTTTACTCCATCAATGCTATACACGAACGTCCAAGGACCGTTGCCTGTGAAATCTACTTCGAGCGATACCTGTTCCCCGAAGCAGGCGTCTATTCCTGAGGGAGCGCTTAGTGTGGCAGTGCCCGATATGTACCAAACAACCGATTGGGTATTGGCCGAAAATTGAATATTCGGATTGGCTTCATCAACACATCCCGCACCGTCGTTGTTGCCTACTACGCAAGAAATGTAATACGTAGTGCCACTTACGATTACTCCGGGACCTGAAGCAGCACCAAACGCCAACGGTGTATTGGCATCACCGAAAATGGCATTGCCACACGAACGGGCGATTTCAGAGCCCAGCACATTCGCTGCATTGGTGTGAAGCACAAACATGAACGCGTCATTCGCATCAGCAGTGTAAGCAGTGCTTTGTGTTGCGGTGGCTTGAGCCGGTGCTGCTGCTGGTGAGCAAATACTCAGAGAGCTTGCTGTCATCACGCCGCCATTCGTTATGCTGGGGCATGTATAGCCTGCGTCGGTCATCGTAACGGTGTTGCAGTTGAACACGTCGTTGAATGTCCACGAACCTCCTGTGCCGCCTGAAACCAGCGAAGAAGTAGTATAAATGTTTCCTGAGAATGAGCCTCCAACGCCACCCACAGCTTCAGTGTAAGGTGTGGCACCTCCGGTAATGGTGAATTCGATGGTGTAGTTCTCACCCACGTTATCGCACACTAAATCGGTTTGTGCAACCTGAATGTCGGTGCGGATGTTTACGGCAATCGTCTCATCTATTTGAGTGAGGCAAGTGGGCGCCGAGGTAAAATAGATTTTATCTAACTCGAGGCTGAAGTTGCTGGTCGCAACAATGGTTTGGGTGTACGATGACGATGCATTGTTGATTACACCCACACCAATATTCGGTGTTCCGATAAACTCATAGCTGTAGTTGTTGCCAACTGGAGTCACTTCTGCCTCAATGACGATGTTGTCGCCCTGGCAAACATCCACCGGGCTGGTTGTAGCGTCTTCACCGTTGATGGTGTAGGAAACGAGTGCAGGCAGCGGATTGATTACAACATCTGTGCATTCATTGGTAACAGAGCTGCTGCAGTTGGCATCGCTTACTTGCGTGATGCAGTATTCTCCTGCCGCTGTCAAACTCCATGGATAGATGAAGTTCGGGTTTGCTGGGTTATCGGGAATGTTCAAGGCTGGTTGTGCAATGCCATCGCGGGTGTATTGAACTACCCAGGGTCCGTCGCCTGTGAGGGTCATTTGAATGATGGCACTGTTGCCCTGGCATGCTGTTGCTGTAAATCCGTCGGGTAGTGTAGCGGTAGGATTGGCATGGGTGGTCACGCTTATGGACGCATTCGCCGCGTCGTTGCTCGGACATGCCGGAGTGTCGGTGTATGATATCGACTCAATATCGTATGTCACAACACCAGCAACAGTAGGGTCAGGCACGTTGATGGTGCCGTTGTCGGCCACAATCACAGCTGGTTGATTGGTGCCACCAATCGAATAAACCACCGAATAACTTCCCGGGTCACTGTGATTTATAGTCAG
>CALQJP020000076.1 GCA_943330925.2 Chryseobacterium gleum | reverse complement strand
TTGTACAGTTCGTCCAACTTCGGTTGCAGAATAATTTCAATACGGCGGTTCTTCGATTTATCGTCAGCATCCACGGGGTAGAATTCACCGCGACCTGCTGCCGTTAAAATTTGCGGCTTTACACTGCTATTTCCCAAGATAATTTTTACCACTTCGGTTGCGCGCAATACGCTGAGGTCCCAATTGTCTTTGGGGTAGGCAGGAGCATTGAGCTTGTCCGTATCAGTATGTCCTTCTACAATCACCTCCATGTCGGTATCGTTCTCAATGGCTTTCGCCAAATCAATCAACGCTTTTTTCCCCTTCGGGTCAACCACCGTGCTGCCCGTGGCAAAAAGCAGTTGAGCTTCCATGCTTACATATACTTTCCCGTCCTTTTCACTCACCGTAAGGCCCTTGTCTTTGAAGCCGAGCAATGCAGCCTGTACTTTGTTTTTCAATGCCTCACTTGCAGCCTGTTGGTCGGCAAGTAGTTTTTCCAGGTCGCCGAGACGTTTCTGCTTTTCGGCGAGTTCAGCTGTTGTTAGATCAATGGCAGCTTGCTTTTCGTTGAGGTCTTTTTCAAGGTCTTTCAGCATATCTTCCTTCTTCTGCAGCGACTCTTGTGTACGGTTTAGCTCTTCAACCAGTTTCTTGTTTTCACCGGTAGCCTGTGTGAGTAGCTCGCTGCTTTTCTTGGAGAGAATTTCATTGAGCTCATTGATCTTGTCGTATTGGGTTTTGAGCTGGCGATACTCCTTGCCAAACTGTGTGGTATCGGCCGATAAGTCAGCTATCTGCTCGTCCTGCGCATTCACTTTATTCTGTAAATCCTTGTTGCCGGCCTCTAGCAGCTCATTCGATTTTTTCTGAGCTTCGAGGTCTTTTTCGCAGGTGTTTTTCTTTGTTTCCATTTCAGCGAATTTGCGCTGTGGTACACAGCTGCTGAGCAAAATGGTTCCTGCTATGGTAGCAATCAAAATATTCTTCATGGTAGTATGGGTTGCATACAAAAATGCATCCTTACCAAGGAGGTAATCTTTTACGGAGTGAATGTTTTTAACCGCGCGTTGTGCAGTGAATCACGCAAGCCACGATTGCACTTCTTCCAATTGAACAGCCGGAATTTCAAGTTTGTTCTTCTTGCGATAACCATTCAGCTGCTGGTGTACTGCAGTCGGTTTGCTGCTCTTCAATTTTTCTACGGTGTCGTAACCGGCTTTAATGACATGCTCTGCCCATTCTTCCGGAATTCCGAGTGCGATAAAATCCTGTGGGTTCGGGCCTGCCTGAAACTTTTCGGGACGCATCTGTGGGAAGAAGAGAACTTCCTGAATGGCTTCGTTGTTGGTCAAAAACATCACCAGGCGATCAACTCCAATACCCATACCCGATGTAGGCGGCATGCCGTATTCGAGCGCTCGCAAGAAGTCTTGGTCAATAAACATAGCTTCATCATCGCCTCGTTCTTGCAGTTGCAATTGATCTTCGAATCGCTGACGCTGATCAATGGGGTCGTTGAGCTCGCTGTATGCATTCGCTACTTCTTTGCCGTTGATCATAAGTTCGAAACGCTCGGTTAGTTCCGGATTGTCGCGATGACGCTTGCAGAGCGGCGACATCTCTACCGGGTAGTCCATGATGAAGGTGGGCTGAATGAAATTGCCTTCGCACTTTGCTCCGAAAATTTCGTCGATGAGTTTGCCTTTGCCCATCGCACCGTTCACTTCAATGCCTATGCTTTTTGCGAATGCCGCGAGTTCTACTTCTGTCTTTGCAGTTATGTCGAAACCTGTAAATTGTTTGATGGCATCGGTCATGGTGATGCGCTGAAAAGGTTTGCCGAAATCGATGGTGCGATCGGCAAACTGCACGGTGGAGGTTCCCAGCGCTTCATTGCACACGTGGCGAATCATGGCTTCTGTAAAGTCCATCATCCAGTAATAATCCTTGTACGCCACGTAAATCTCCATTACGGTAAATTCAGGGTTGTGCGTGCGGTCCATGCCTTCATTTCGGAAGTTGCGACTGAACTCGTAAACACCTTCAAACCCACCCACGATGAGTCGCTTCAGATAGAGCTCGTTCGCGATTCGCAAATACATGGGCACATCGAGCGCATTGTGGTGTGTAGTAAAAGGACGAGCAGATGCACCGCCCGGTATTGCCTGAAGCACCGGAGTATCGACTTCCAAATACCCTTGTGCATTGAAGAAGTTGCGCATGGCGTTCACGATTTTGGTGCGTGCAATAAACGTTTCGCGCACCTTTTCGTTCACCACTAAATCTACGTAACGCATGCGGTAACGAAGTTCAGGATCGGTGAAGGCATCGTGTATAACACCTTCTTTATCTGTCTTTACCACAGGCAACGGCTTAACCGATTTGGCAAGCAGAGTGAATGATTCAACATGCACGGATATTTCACCCATGCGCGTCGTAAACAGTTTGCCGGTTACTCCAACGAAATCGCCGAAGTGAATGAGGTGCTTGATTACCTCTTTGTAGAGTGTTTTGTTTTCGCCCGGACAAACAGAATCGATGCTGATGTATATCTGTATCTTACCTGTGGAGTCTTGCAACTGCGCGAAACTGGCTTTGCCCATATCGCGCATGTTGTGCAAACGCCCGGCAATGGTCACGGATTTTCCTTCCTCGTAATTTACTAGAATTTCTTGCGCCGTGCTGTCTGTTGGAAATGCTGCGGCAGGAAATGGGTCGATGCCCAATGCACGAAGTTTATCGAGCGATTCTCGACGTACTATTTCTTCTGGGGAAAGCTGTTGAATCATGCAGCAAATGTAATCTGCAGAGTTGTGTCACCGCGGCTGAAGCTCGCTTGAAACAATCAACAATTGACGGCCTTTTATCGAAAGTGTCTTCATAAAAAAAAGCCCGACAAACGTCGGGCTTTTCCAATTCTGTATGCACGAATTAACGACGCTCGTAACGATTGTCTTCAACCTGTGCTGCTTCTTTGAATGAGTTGAATACGCTGTTGGCGGCTTTCTGCTGGTAAGTAGCAGATGCGCGATCCATGTCAGACTGGTAGTTGTCTACCGATTCTGCAGTGGTGATGTCGGCATTGCGCTGAATAACGTAGATACCGCCTTTGCCAACGATGGCCTTCGACATAGTACCTGTGTTCAAACCGAAGCAAGCTCCGATTACTGTGTTTTCCGGCATGCTTACACCGCTTGAAGGGAGGTTGGAGTTACGCATAGAAACGTTTTCTGCCTTCTTCACATCGCTGCTGATGCGAGTTGCGATATCAGCCAATGAACCTTCGTTCATCATGGCTGCATATTTCTCTGCCTTCTTTTCTTTGATGGTCTCAGCCTTCATAGCGTCGTATACATTTTCGAATGTAGGAACGCCTTTTTCTTTCACCTCTGTGAGGGCCGCAATGATGTAGTCCTTGCCAACCATCATAGGTTGAGAAACTTCGCCCAATTCAGCGCCATAAGCCCAACCAACCAATTCGCCTGCATCTGTGAGGCTGGCTACTGAAGTAGCATTTGGTTTGATGTTCTTGCCGTCGATGAGTTTAGTGCCACCATTGAGTGTGTCGGCTGCCATGCGGAATGAAGTGGTGTCGGCGCAGTTAAGCGAAAATTCTTTCGCCAATGCATATGCACTCTTCACTGTTTTGCTGCTTGGTTCGATGGCGCGATCGATTTGCGCAATCTTGGTGTATGGGAAGTTCTTGCCGGTTACCTCAATTAAGTGCCAACCAAAATCGCTTTCTACGATTTGCAAAGAACCTACAGCGCCGTTGAAGCAAGCGTCTTCAAATGGCTTCACCATCTGACCACGACTGAACTTACCCAAGTCACCGCCTTGTGCGCCGCTGCCCGGATCTTCAGAATATTGCTTCGCCATTTCAGCGAAGTTGTTGCTCTTGCCAATAACGGTTTTCAACGAGTCCAATTTCGTTTTTCCCGTTGCTTTGTCTTTGATGAGGATGTGACGCGCTTCAACACTGTTGTTGTCGATGCCGCGCTTACTCGATTTAACAATCAAAAAGCGTCCGTTGTGGGCAAATGGACCCATTACAGTGCCCAATGAGTCGTTTTTGATGCGTGCTTCAATGTCTGAAGGAAGCATGCCATCCGCATAATTTGCGTATGCTTCGGTAGGTGATCCTGCGTTGCTCGCAGCGAAAGCAGAGTCACTTTTTGCAGTTCTGAATTCTGCAGCCAATTGTTCCAGGCTTTCGCGAAGTGAAGAACTGTCGGTAGAAGTTGCTTGAACAGGGAAGTTAAGGTACTTCACCGAGCGACTTGTTTCCTGACGGTATTCGCGGTCGTTTTTGTGCTTGTTGTAATAAGCGCGCACATCGCTTTCTGTCCAGGTAATAGTGCTGTCCGGAATTTCAGCGAAAGTCTTTACAACGAAATCAACACTTACTTTGTCGTTCGCTGCTTTGAAGGCCCATTTCGCGTCAACGTTGTTGGCGAATGCAGCTTTGCGCAGCATGATGTCATACTTTTCCTTTTGACGCTTTTGCTTGATGAGTTTCTTCCAGTTTTCAGCCATTTTAGCGTCCATACCGTCGAAGCTCTTGCGAACCTGCTCTTTCAAAGCGGTGCTGTCTTTGCCACCATAGATGGTGCTCTTTACGAAAGGCGACAACAACTCACCGAAGGTAATCTCTTCATATTCTTCATCGGAAACTTCAATTCCCAATGCATCAAATTCATCTTGGTAGATGACGTTTTCCACGAGTTGATTCCATGTGTCGTTCGACAAGCTTTGCTCATTTCCCTGATATTGGAAAAGGGGCTCACGGTCTTGTAAAGCACGCTGCCATTCTTGAGCGCTGATAGATTGCCCGTCTATTTCACCAATTGCCGCATTGTTATTGCCAAAAAGCGACATCACCGCGTCGTAAGGGATGAGGAAGGAGAGAAGACCCACACCTACCATTACCAACAACAAACCACGCTGCTGTCGGATTTTTTCAATCATTGCCATAAGTCAGTTTATCTTAAAATTTTGGGCTGCGAATATCGTAAATAGACGCCATACTTCAATCGGACGGCCTTAAATAATTGACATTCAGTATTTATAAAGGGAATCAGTTTTCTAAACTCGTTGAAAATGAATCGATAACGATGCGGTTTTGCAAATGCTTGCTAGGATTGAACTGTAATTTTCACCAACTCGATGCGGGTTTCGCTAACCTTGAGAGGGGTGAATGTGTAAGCGCCGCATGTGATAGTTTCCATTTCTTCGGGAATATCGCCGCGGAGGTAGAGTATCAGTCCACCGAGCGTGTCATATGCTTCCTGGTTTTCCGGGAGTTCGAGTTGATACTTATTGTTGAGATAGTCGATTTCCAGGCGAGCGGAAAAATCGAATGATCCGTCGGCATGCGGCAATTCGGTGTTTTCCTCTTTATCGTGCTCGTCTTCTATTTCTCCGAAAATCTCTTCCACAATGTCTTCCATTGTTATCATGCCGGCTGTGCCACCAAACTCATCAACCACTACGGCTACCTGTTTTTTCTGTTTGATGAATAACTCCAGAATTTCATACGCTTGCATGGGTTCCGGAATGATCGAAATAGGTCGGAGAATATGTTGGATGTGAACCGGCCTTTTGAAAAGTTCATACGAATGCACGTAGCCTATAATATGATCGACGCTTTCACGGTAGACCAGGATTTTGGACAATCGGGTATCGATAAAGCGTTTTTTCAAATTGTCGATGGTGTCTGTAATGTCAATTGCTACTATTTCGTTGCGAGGCACTAAGCAATCACGGGCTTTGAGATTTGAAAAATCGAGGGCATTCTGGAAGATCTGTATTTCGTGGTCGATGGCTTTACTCTGATCGATATTACCCGTGGCCTGTTCCAGGTAGTGATCGAGGTCGATACGACCAAATTCTACTTCTTCGTCCTTTATTTCCTTGCGCACCACCAGTCGTATGAACAAATCGGATATGCCGGTTATAATCCAGGCAAACGCATAAAGCACACCATACCAAATGGCAAGAGGCACAGCCATCATGTTGAGCCATCGGTTGGGGTTGATGCTGAAAATCGCTTTCGGAATAAACTCGGCGAACACCAATACAATGATGGTGGAAAGAACTGTTTGGGTGAGCACTACACCGAAATCTCCAACAGCGATGGAAAAGGCCGGAAATTGACTGGCAATGGAATGCTCAATCACTTCGCCCATGTAGAGGCCGTATACAACAAGGGCTGCATTGTTTCCAATGAGCATCGTTGCAATGAACAGTTTTGGTTTGTTGATGAAATGCCCAATGATGTTTGACGCGAATACGCCCTGCTTTTTGTCGAGCTCAATTTTTAGCTTGTTTGCTGTGATGAACGCTATTTCCATTCCGCTGGAAAAAGCAGACGCCAACAAGGAGAGAAAGATGATTAAGGGCCAGTAGGAATCCATCAAGTAGGGCGGCTAATCAGAGAATGGTTTGTACTGCTTAACCGAAGAATGTCGGACAAAGGTAGTAAATTGAAAGCGAGCCCTTGCAGGTCTTAACGGGGTGTATTGTTGCGCTCAATGCGCAAGCGCATTTTTCTGCGAAACATCCACCAGAAGAAGGAAATACCGGGTATGAAGAACTTATTGATTTCGGTGCGCCATGGCTCAAAGGCGATGATTGAATAACACGCGAAAACGAAGGAGGCAATCGTGAACACGAGCCAGAAGTTTTCAATGATTTTATTGGTTTTTTCCATCTGTATTCTCTTTGTTTTCTTCCACCATGATATCGCCCGTGGGCTGCAGAATGCGGTATTGTGTGAAGCTGTCGTTGCTTTCCAAGCCGCGCCCTCGCAGTACTGTTCCGCCCGTAAGGGTAATGACAACCGGTTTGTCGGTTACTATTCGCGCACTGTCTTGCAGATAGATGAGTTCTTCTGTTTCCAGTTTTTCACCCGACTTATTCATGAGCACAACCGATTCCCAGGCAGTGAGGGTTTTCTTTTTTTCTTCGTACTTGCCATTGCGCGCTGAAATGCGTGCGTCTTCTTGTTCGTTTGTATCGAAGAATATCATCGTAAAACCGTTGCTTGCCAGCAGGTAGTCTTCATCTCCTTCCAATTCGAATTGTTCAAGTAAGGTTGCTTCGAGGCGTGTTTGCTTTTTTCCTTTTTCCGAGAATGAATAGACTGCGTTATGGCTGGTTTGAACGGGGTGTGTGTTTTTGTCGGTGATTGCCCGCACCTGTTCAATGTCGTTGCGGCATGCCGAAAGCAACACCATAACAAAGAAAAAACAGGCGAGTCGGACGGTTGTCATTAGTCGTATTTCACTTGACGGAACCAACGGTCGAAAGCAGATGGCGAGAGCGAGAAGCCAACCATGAAGCCGAGATAATTCTCTTGCACCAAGCCGTTTTCGGTGGTGCCACGCGTTCCCCATTCAACACCCAAATGAACTTTGGACTGCGAGCGAATCATGGGTATGGTTAAACCGGCCGTTGTTGCTTGTTGATCGATGCGGGTGTTGTTGATGGTGAGCTCAGATTGAACGCTGCGATATCCTGCCCTGTAGTAGAGGCGATTGAAAAAATTGTTACTAACGTCTGTGGTTGGTTTGTATTCGATGCCCGCAGCCCAACCTGACGATGCGTTGAGTCCGTTGTCCAGATTGACATCTTCATCCATTTCGAGTCGATAGGTTGACCAATCTTGTATTTTGTATTCGCCGGCAACAACAAAGGTTCCCCACTTTTTATTGAAGAGTTTATAGGCTATACCCGCCTGTATTTTCTGCGGAAGAATGAGTCGACCAGCTAATGCATCCAGGAAACGAGCGGTATCGCGGTAAGCTGAATTGGTACCAAAGCGAATGGAATACAGCAAATCAGTATATTCTGCATATAAGGCAGTATTTAAAGAATAGGTAGCACCCAGTTGAATTGCCGAGCCACCCACTACTCTGTTTTGAGGGTCGCGGCGTGTTGTAAGATTGACCTTGTATTGCAACCCTGCCTCCCACACAATGCCCTTGACCCAGAGGTTGAGGTTTTCAACCGTGGTGAAGTGCTCAGACTGACTGAAGGCAACTACATTTTCACGCGTAATGTTCCCAAACAGATAATTTCCATTCAGCCCTATGGAAATCTGGTGCAAGCGCCGTTGCACACTGTCGGTTGCGCTGCCTTCTCCGAATCGAAACACCCGTGAAAACCCTATTGTAGCCTTGTTGATACCGCCACGGCCTGAATAATTATAGCTTGCGGTGAGTGTGTCGCTCAGGCTGTCTTTGGCTGAAAATCGATAATCGACGGAGCTATAGGGCGTAATACCAAGTGCCAGCGCCCATTTCGTATTTGGTTTTTTAAAACCCATACTTAACTCATGCACTTGTCCATTGAAGTGGTTTGAGGATGATGTGCTGCTTAGTGTCTGCGTGTTGGAGCCTTTGATGGTTGTCTGCAAATTCGTTACTTCCAAAAAAGAATAGGATGCCGGATTGGCGAGGTTCAGGCTAATAGGATCGGAAAGAGGCGAGGTAATTCCACCCATACCGAAATGAACGACGTTGCCGGGATTATCGCGCATCCCAAGTCCAAATCGGGAATACACAGAGTTTGTGTTGTACTGCGCAACGGCAGATTCAACCAAAAGAATGCAGATAGCGACCGAAAAAAGCTTAGTGAATGTTTTGGCGAAGAATTTCATGCAGGCCGATCTGAGTTAATTGAGGTTCGGCAAAAGTCGCACTTTTCAGGGAGTTCTCAAAAAATGAATAATCGCCTCCTGTGATGATGACCTCCAAGTCGTTGTATTGATTCCTGTAGGCAGAGATCATCGCGTCGGTTTCGAGCAAAATCGCGTGGTCGACACCCGAAAGTATTGAGCCGGTTGTGGAGGTGCCCAGCAATTTTTTTTCTCCCACCGTAGGTTCAACCAAAGGTAGTTTTCCTGTGAAATGATGCAATGCCT
>CALQJP020000075.1 GCA_943330925.2 Chryseobacterium gleum | reverse complement strand
GGAGGCGTTTCAAATCATGGAAAAACACAACATTACCACGCTGTTGGTTATGCAAGACGGCAAATACAAGGGAATCGTTCACCTGCATGATATACTGAAGGAGGGAATCTTCTAACCGTGGCTGAACAGCAAAAAGATATGTCGTTTTTGGAGCACCTCGAAGAGTTGCGCCGCAGGCTTTTTTGGTCGGTTGTTTCGGTCATTATCGGCATCATCGTAATTGTTATCTACCACGATTTCGTTGTCGACGAGGTTATCATGGGACCCAGAAAGCCCGACTTCGTGACCTACCGCGCATTTTGCCATTGGTCGCACACCATCGGCATGGGCGACCAGCTGTGCCTCGACCCACCGCGGCTGGTCTTGCAAAGCACCACGATGAGCGGCAACATGAACGCCGACATTATGGTGTGCGTGGTGGGTGGAATCATCTTGGCCTTCCCTTTCATCGTTTGGCAACTCTGGGGCTTCATTAAGCCGGGCCTGAAAGACAAGGAAACCAAATCGGTGCGCGGTGTCGTTTTCTACGTTTCACTGCTCTTCTTTACAGGTGTATCATTTGGCTATTATTTGCTGGCACCTTTGAGTATTCAATTTCTCGGGAACTACACCTTTGCAGATGTTCAGAACACCCCCACGCTGCTTTCCTATCTGAAACTCACCACGTCGCTGGTATTCGGCACCGGACTCGTGTTTCAGTTGCCGGTGGTGGTGTATTTTTTGAGCCGTATCGGTATTGTTACAGCTGCTTTTTTACGCAAGTACCGCAGGCATGCATTTGTGGTGAATTTGATAGTCGCCGCCATTATCACGCCTCCCGATGTTACCAGTCAGATTCTCGTTTCATTGCCCATCTTACTCTTGTATGAGGTGAGTATTTTGGTTGCAGCCAGGGCTGAAAAACGAACGGCATAGTAGGGTACAAGCTTTCCATTTTGTAAAATCGTTGTATCAACGTTGAATCTTTATATTTGGCGTCCAATTAATTGACCTTTTAAATCATAAACCCATGAAGAAAATCTACTCTTTTGCTCTTGTAATGTTGAGCTGTGTAGTGGCTCAAGCACAGAGCAACATTGCTCCTGCAGCCCGCAAAGTGCAGTACCAAGAGTTTCAAAACCGCAACAACACGGCTGCTTCTGCAGATCGTGACATCATCTGGCAAGATGACTTTTCAGACGCTTCGAACTGGATCATCGCTCACGATGGCACCTTCAACTCTGATTTCGAAATCGGAACAGGTTTGGTAAGCGAGGGCCAGTATGGTACTCCTGCTATCGAAAGCACCACTGCTGCTAACGGTTATGCTATGTACAACTCGGATGGTTTCAACAACTCAGCCGGTGTTGCTTATGAGCAAGCTCACATCACTACAGCTACTCCAATCGACCTTACTGCGTTTCCAAACGTGGTTATTGATTTCGAAACTCAATACCGTCGTTTCACCGACGAGCAAACATGGATGATCATCAGCACCGATGGTACTTTCCCAACTCTTGATGATCCATTGTTGGACATCAGCACGTTGCCAAACGTTTACCGCGTATGGGAAGACGGTGAGTTGACTCAGAGTGTTTCTCCGGGTAACCCAACTGTACGTAGCTTCAACATCAGCGAAATCGCCGGTGGTGCTTCACAAGTATGGGTTCGCTTCCAGTTCACAGGTATCTGGGGTTACGCTTGGTACATCGACGATGTACAGATTTACGAGCAGTACCAGCACGATGCGAAAATCTTCAACGCTTACGTTTCTTCAACAGGAACAGGCGAAGAATATGGTCGCATTCCTCAAAACCAAGTTCCTGCTGAAATGAACATCGGTTGCATGGTGAAAAACCTCGGTTATGAGGCAATGACCAACGTAACTGTAAACATTGACATGGACGGAACAGTGAGCACATACACTCAAGCTGAACTTCTTCCTGGTGACACGTTGTTGGTTGACGATTATGTTGCTGCTGCAGCTACTCTCGGTCTTCACAACGTGACTTACACAGTTACCAGCGACCAAACGGCTACAGACGGTGATCCTTCAAACGACGCTGCTGCTCGTTACTACGAAGTAACTGCTGCTACCGGTATCTACTCAATGGACGGACTTGGTGTTCACCCAACAGGTACAGAAGTTCTTACTTCATTGGGTACAAACAGCTTCACTGACAACGCAGATGAAATCATGCTTATGACTTACTATCAATTGCAGGAGTCAGCGGATTTGATCAGCGTGCGCGTTGAGCTTGCTAGCACTACTGTTGCCGGTGGTGACATCCTCATCCAGATCCACGACACACTCGACATCTTCAGCGATGTAGTTGACAACGCTCTTGGATACAGCGAGCAGTACACTGTTACTGAAGCTGACGTTGCTGCAGGTTTCGTAAACATTCCTTTGGTTGATCCATTGACCCTCGATGCAAACGGTTACTACGTGAGCGCTGCTTTGTTCAGCAACGGTAACGCAAACGATATCCGTATCCTCGACGACCTTACAGTTCCACAACCTGGTGGTGCAAGTTTGATTTACCTCCCTGCTGACGGTGTGGTTTACTCAAACGGTAACGCATACGCTATTCAGTTGAACTTCGATCCAACTTCGGCTGTAGAAGAAGCTTCAGTAACTGCTTTGGAAGGTGTAAACATCTACCCAAATCCGGTTGCTAACGGCGTTCTTACCATTGCTACAAGCCAGCGCGAAAACTTCTCAGTAGAAGTATTCGACAGCGTGGGTGCACTGGTTCAGTCTAAGCGTTTCAACATGACTACAACTGTAGATGTGTCAGCTTTGGCAAAAGGTGTTTACACAGTACGTGTAAGCTCTGCTAATGCTTCAACTACACAGCTTGTAACTGTTCAATAAGCTTGGTTTTAATACCGAAAAGAAGCCGCTCCAATTGGGGCGGCTTTTTTGTTGGCCATCGAATGAGGGAACATGAGTGCGAGGTTGTATGTGGATAGGTAGAATGTCTTAATTTCACCCCTGTAAAATCCAATAATTCATGAAACAAATTTTTACGTTGTCGATGATGCTGATGGCCTCAACAATAGGCCTTGCCCAGCATAAATCCATAAGCCCGGCGAAACCACTCCCGGCAGAAAAGCCACGCGCAGCAACAACCGAAGAGGTTGAGCGCTCACTGTTTGAAGGTTCTGTTGTGCTCTCATCTAATCAGGTAAGCGCCGACCGCGACGTGTTCACAGAAGATTTTAGCAACGGTTTTGGCGGACAGGGCACCAACGGTGCCTGGACGTTTGAAGATACCGGTGGAAACAGCATCTGGATGATGGCCGATGCTAACAGCCCGGCCGGATTTTATTCTTCTTCTGCAGCTCCCCTGGCATCAACTACTGCCGCTAACGGGTGGGTAATTTTTGACGCCGACTTGTATCAGGGTGGAGAAATCTCCGCGACAAACCCTGCTGAAGAAGTGAGCGGATACCTCGTTTCATCTCCAATCGATTTCAGCGCTTGCCCAAGCGTAATTCTCGAGTTCCAGCAGGCGTTTCGCTATTGCTGTGCCGATGAAAAACCATTCGTGCTCGAGGTGAGTAACGATGGCGGTGCATCATGGGTAGTGTACGATGCTGCTCCTGAGTTTACAGGTGGCGCCAACGACGGCTCTGCAAACCCATTGGTTTCTGCTGTTGATATTTCTGCTGCAGCTGCGGGTCAGAGCTTTGTAATCATCCGCTTTGGATGGCAGCCAAACGGCAACTCAACTCATTCGCACTACTTCTGGGGAATTGATGACATCCGTGCATACGAAAATCCGGTACAAAACGACATTCGTGTATTGCAGGTAACCAACGGTGACATTTTCAATGACTATGAATACCGTTGCATGGCGCTGGAGCAAGCTATTGGCGCTGCTGCAGGCGGTTTGGTTATCGGAACCATCTATGAAAACATCGGAACCATCACCCAATCAGCTACAATTACAGCTGAGGTGTTGGATGCTTCGCAAACAACTGTGCTCGCTACGGTTACACAGGAAGTTATCGTGTTTTCAAATGCGGAGAGCCCAACACCCGGTGATCCAATTGACACTTTGTTCTTGGCTACCAACTGGGCGCCAACCGAAGTTGGAGAATACTACGTGCGCACATCCATGGCAATTGCCGGTGTAGATGAATCGCCGACCGACAATACGCTATCCAAGAAATTCCTGGTAGTTGCAGGCGAGTATGGTCATGACGACCCAGCGCTTCTCAACACCGAGATGACACCCTATTCGGGCACTGGCACCTCAGCCGATCCATTCAACCCAACCGGTTATGGTAGCTATCTCACGTGCTTCAATCCGGGCTCAACCGCTCATGGTTTGAGTATCCGTTTCGACAACTCGACCGACGACTATTGCCCGTTCAACATTTTGCTGCTCGCACGTAATACTGACTACAACCTCAGCGACGCAGAGTATGTGGCTTTCAGTGAATACGAGGTGTTGCCGTTCTACGTACCAACCGGTGCTTCACAGCAATTCCCTATTTACTTGACTTTCGACGACCCGGTTGAATTGGCTGAAGGAGTTTCCTATTTCGCGGGTATTCAAACGGAATTTGCTACAGAGCAGGAATTGGCAGTGAAGGCTATCGATGAAATCGATTCAGACTTTAGCACAGGCTACTGGGCTGAAACAACTACTGCAGGTGAATTCTTGTGGTTCTTCGGCGTTGGCTTCCTTACCGACGCAACACCTGCCATTCGTCTTGTGATGAATGAGTTTGTAAGCGTTGAAGAAGAAGCGCAGTTCATCAACGGGTTCGCGATTAGCCCAAACCCGGCATCTACCAATGCACAGGTACAGTTCGATTTGAAAGCCGCTTCATACATTGCATATGAAGTACGCGACATTCAAGGCAAATTGGTTGCGACTGAAAACATCGGTTTCTACAACCAGGGCGCAAACTCGTTTAATCTGAATGTGAGCGCATATCCTGCTGGAAACTACATCTTCAACATGGTAGTTGACGGCGAGAAAATGTTCAGCCGCCAATTCAATGTGACCCACTAATTTCAGTGTTATACTATTCAAAAAGGCTCCCGATCGGGGGCCTTTTTGTTTTCTGCGACAGATGCTTCAACTACTTTTGCATCCGTGCAGGTACACTACGACTTTTCTTCGTTGCCCCCTTTTCGTAATGCGGTTGTCACCATTGGTACATTCGACGGTGTGCATTGCGGTCACAAGGCATTGCTCCAACAAATTAGAGAAATTGCCAATCGGGTAAACGGAGACTCTGTGCTTCTTACGTTCTATCCGCATCCGCGCATGGTGCTGTATCCCGACGATCATCGAATTTCGTTGCTCTCCTCTCCGGAAGAGAAAATACAGGAATTGGAAAAGGCAGGCTTGGATCACTTGGTGGTGTATCCTTTTTCAGCGGAACTTTCCAGGTTGAGCGCCTTCGAATATGTGCGCGACTTTTTGGTGAAGGGCATAAACGCACATACCGTTGTGGTGGGCCATGATCATCGGTTTGGTCGCAATCGGGAAGGCGATTTCAAAACGCTGGTTGAATTGTCGGATGTTTTTGGATTTCGGGTAGTGGAAATTCCTGCGTTGGAAATTGACACGATTGAAATAAGCTCAACGAAAATTCGAATGGCGTTGGAACACGGCGATGCGGCAGAGGCAGCAACGTTTTTGGGCAGGCCGTATAGCCTTATCGGACGGGTTTTCAAAAACCGTCAGTTGGGCCGAACACTGGGCTTTCCCACCGCCAACCTGCGACTCGCCTTTGAGCACAAACTCATTCCGGCCAATGGTGTCTATGTGTCGCGCGTGCACACGCCCTTCGGAAATTTCGACGGCGTAACCAATATCGGCATGCGACCTACCGTTGGTCGTGATACTGAAATTCACATCGAAACCCATATCTTCGATTTCGACGGAATGCTCTACGACGAAACCATCACGGTTGAAATCATGCAAAGACTTCGTGAAGAGCAAAAGTTTGAGTCGATAGATGCATTGCGAATGGCAATTGAAAACGATTGTAGACAAGCTAAGGAATGGTTAAAAGAACAGCATTAATAGCGCTTTTTTTCGTGGCGGTGGCGGGCCTTTCGATGGCACGGGCTCAAGTGCTTTCTGCAAATGAGCTGGATACTGCATACGTGTACACCAACCTTTCGAAGGCACTGGAGAACCCGACTGCCGTGCTGCGCCTCGACTTGTCCAAGCAAAAGCTATCCACTTTTCCGGAGGAGATTTTTGGACTTGCCAATTTGCAAGAGTTGCGCTTGAATAAATGCAGACTCTCTGAGTTACCCGATCGTTTTAAGGAGCTTCCCAATCTGCAACGATTGCAATGCCAGCACAACGAACTCGACACCATTCCTCCAAGTTTACTCCGATTGAAATTTTTGAAGACGCTCGATTTGGCCGACAATTTCATCGAAGTAATTCCGGAAGAAATTGAACAGCTCACTGAACTGCAAACGCTTTCCATTTGGGATAATCCGGTGACGTACTATGCGGAAAGCCTTACGGAAATGCAACAGCTCAAGGTGCTCGACGTGCTCAACAACGCCATGAGCCGCGACACGCAGCAACGGCTGAAAAGCGGCTTGCCAAAGTGCAAAATCATTATGTCGCCACCGTGCGCGTGCATGGACGGCGAACAGTAATCGTTTTCCGGTCTTTCCCGGCAATCCGTCGATTGGCAGAATGCTGTAATTTAGTCGCATGAAACTAGTATCCTTTCTAAACAACTACAATCCTCGCGTATTACAAAACCCTTACGTAATTGCTGAGGCCGGTGTGAATCACGAGGGCTCGATGGAGCTCGCCAAACGACTCATCGATGAAGCTGCCGAGGGCGGCGCTCAGGCCATCAAATTCCAAACCTACAAGGCTGAAACGATTGCCTCGAAGGACTCACCATACTACTGGGATATTACCAAAGAACCCACACGCTCACAATTTGAGCTCTTCAAGAAATACGATAAGTTCTGGAAGAAGGAGTACGAAGAACTTGCGCGTCATTGCGAAACAGCGGGCATTGAATTCATGAGCACTCCTTTCGATGTAGAGAGCGCCACATTCCTCAACGATCTGATGTCAGTTTTCAAAATCAGCAGCAGCGATTTGACCAACTTGCCATTCATCGAATACCAATGTTCATTTGGCAAGCCTATCATTCTATCAACCGGCGCAGCCTACAAATGGGAGGTGATGCAGGCTGTAGAAACCATCGAGAAGCACGGCAACAAATTGTGTTTGATGCACTGTGTACTCAACTACCCAACGATGGATGAGAACGCAAACCTGGGCATGATCAAAGACATGATTCGTTTGTTCCCCGATGTGGTGCCAGGCTATAGCGATCATACGTTGCCGAAAGACATGCACACCCTCGAGGTTGCAACCTTGCTCGGAGCTGCTGTGTTGGAAAAACACTTCACGCACGATAAGACGCTTCCCGGAAACGACCACTACCATGCCATGGACAAGGAAGACCTCAAGCACTTCCAAAAGCGCATGTACCGCACGTTCGAATTGCTGGGCACTTTTGAAATGAAGGCGCTCGAAAGCGAAGCTCCTGCCCGTGCCAACGCACGCAGAAGCTTGGTGGCAGCGAAAAACATACCCGCCGGTCAGACTATTGAAATGAGTGACCTTACGTGGAAGCGCCCTGCAAGCGGTATTTCTCCTAAGGATATTCACTCAGTGGTTGGCAAGAAGGCCTCGCGCGATATTGGTGAAGATGAAGTGATGAAATGGTTTTTACTTAACGACTAATCCATGCGCTACCAACAGCTCTCGGCCGATTTATACATCGGCGCTCGCAAACGATTCGCATCGCACATGCAAAAGGGTGGCGTTGCCGTTTTCTGCAGCAACGATACCTATCCGACCAGTGCCGACGGACATTTTGCATTCAAGCAAGCAACCGATATTTTTCACTTGAGCGGCGTTGACCAGGAAGAAAGCATGTTGCTCCTGTTTCCGGATTCCTTTCACGCTCACCACCGTGAAGTATTGTTCTTAAAAGAGACAAGCGAGACCATAGCTATTTGGGAAGGAGCAAAGCTTTCGAAGGAGCAGGCCCGTGCGCAAACCGGCGTGAAGACGGTGTATTGGTTGAGTGAATTTGAACGTGTGTTCAAAGCAATACTTGCTGAAGCATCGTGCATATACCTCAACAACAACGAGCACACCCGTGCTGTGGTGGAAGTGGAAACACGTGAAGCGCGTTTTTCCAAGTGGGTGCGCGAACACTATCCGCATTATCGAATAGAACGCAGTGCGCCCATCATGCATCGCTTGCGTGCTGTCAAAGAACAGGAGGAAATAAATCAGCTGCAGCGCGCAATCGACATTACCCGCGGAGGTTTCGAGCGCGTCATGAAAATGGTGAAGCCCGGCGTGATGGAGTATGAACTCGAAGCCGAATACATGCACGAGTTTTTGAGTAAAGGCTCACGTGGGTTTGCCTACACGCCCATCATTGCCAGCGGATTTAGCGCCTGTGTGCTGCACTACATTGACAACGACAAACCTTGCAAAGACGGTGATTTGTTGCTCATGGATGTGGGTGCTGAATACGGCAACTACAATGCAGATATGACGCGTTGCATTCCCGTGAACGGAAGGTTTTCACCACGTCAGAAGGACGTCTACAATTCTGTTTTGAATGTGATGAAGGGAGCGAAGGCTTTGTTGAAGCCGGGTGTTCTCATGCACGAATACCATAAGCAAGTAGGAGAGTTGATGACGAAGGAATTGGTCGACCTGAAGCTCATCACCATGGATGACGTGAAGAATCAAAACCCGGAATGGCCGACGTATAAAAAGTATTTCATGCACGGTACATCACACTTCCTTGGATTAGATGTACACGATGTGGGCGATTGGACAATTCCAATAGCTGCAGGCAATGTGTTTACAGTGGAACCCGGCATTTACATTCGTGAAGAGAGCCT
>CALQJP020000074.1 GCA_943330925.2 Chryseobacterium gleum | reverse complement strand
TTTAGCGCAGCAGGAATGATATTTTCCAAGAACCCGGTGTACAGCGTGCTTTCGCTGATCATCACGTTTTTTGCCGTGGCCGGACATTACTTTTTGCTGGGTGCACAATTCCTTGCAGCCGTTCACATCATTGTATATGCAGGTGCCATCATGGTACTCTTCCTCTACGTTATCATGATGTTGAATCTCAACAAACTCGAAGAGGAGAAACGCAGCCTGTGGTCGAAGTCACTCAGTGTGGCCGCAGGTGGCATACTCATGCTCGTGTTGCTTGCCGCTGTGCAACGCACCGATGAGCTCAATGCTATTGCCGCCGGTGAATACGACGCAGCAATGGGCTTGACTCAAAACCTCGGAAATGTGCTCTACCGCGAATTCCTCCTGCCGTTTGAATTGGCCAGCGTGCTGTTCTTAGGCGCTATGGTTGGAGCTGTTTACTTATCTAAAAAAGAACTTGCCTGATGGAACTATATCACAACATCACCATCAATCATTACCTGGTGCTTGCCGCTGTGCTGTTTGGCATGGGAGCGCTGGGTATTCTCTTCCGACGCAATGCCATCATCATGTTCATGTGCATTGAGCTTATGCTGAATGCCGTGAATATTTCACTGGTTGCGTTTTCCAAAATGTGGAACCACACCGATGCACAGGTATTCGTGTTTTTCATCATGGTAGTAGCCGCTGCTGAAGTAGCCGTGGGTCTTGCAATTCTGATGATGCTTTACCGCAACATGCATACTACAGACACTTCGGTACTTAATAAATTGAAATTCTGATCGGCATGGAAAAACTCGTTACACTCATACCGTTATTTCCGCTCGCCGGATTTCTATTCATCACCTTCCTCGGGAAAGGGTTGTCGAAGAACTTCATTGGTGGAATCGGTTCAGGAGCCATCTTCTTGTCGTTCCTTGTTTCTGTGCTTGTGTTTACTACGCAAATGCACGGCGCTCATCCAACCGTAGTGAAAGCATTCGATTGGATTACTGCAGGCTCATTCGATATTGACATTTCCTTTTTAGTCGATCCGCTTTCAGCCATCTACTTGTTGTTCATTACCGGTGTCGGATTCCTCATTCACCTCTACTCTATCGGCTACATGCACGAAGACGAAGGCTTCAATCGCTTCATTGCTTATTTGAACCTTTTCGTGTTCTTCATGCTCATTCTCATTTTGGGTGATAGCTACCTCACCATGTTCGTGGGTTGGGAAGGCGTTGGTGTATGCTCATTCATGCTCATTGGCTTCTGGTACAAAGACATGAAGAACAACGATGCCGCTAAAAAGGCGTTCATTGTTAACCGCATCGGTGACCTCGGATTGATTCTCGGTATGTGCCTTCTTTTCGCTTACAGTGGCACGTTGCGATTCGATGAATTGTTCATCTCAGGACGCGCTATTGCCGGTTTGCCAAATGATGTAGCAACTACCATCGGCATTCTTCTCTTCATCGGGGCTATGGGTAAGAGCGCACAAATTCCATTGCACACGTGGTTGCCCGATGCCATGGCAGGTCCTACTCCTGTATCGGCACTCATTCACGCCGCTACGATGGTAACAGCCGGTATTTACATGGTAGCACGCAGCAGCAATTTGTATGCTATGACAGAGTCGGCAAGCGAGCTCATCATGTGGGCCGGTATTCTGACCTCGTTGATGGGAGCAACGATTGCGCTTACACAAAACGACATCAAGAAAGTACTCGCCTACTCTACCGTATCGCAACTTGGACTCATGTTCGTTGCACTCGGCATGGGCGCATACAGCACAGCTGTTTTCCACGTAATCACACACGCATTTTTCAAAGCGTTGTTGTTCCTTGGCAGTGGCTCTGTGATACACGGCATGGGCGGAGAGCAAGACATCCGTCGCATGGGTGGTTTGAAAAAACACATGCCAACTACACACCTCACGTTTCTTATTGGTACAATAGCCATCGCGGGTATTTTCCCGTTCGCAGGTTTCTTCTCGAAAGACCAAATCATTGCGGTTGCCATTGAAGAAAACAAGCTCATGTTTGTTCTTGGCTTGATAGTGAGCGCTTGCACCGCATTCTACATGTTCCGTTTGTACTTCCTCACATTCACCGGCAAGTTTCGCGGCACACACGAACAAGAACACCACCTGCACGAGTCGCCTGCAGTTATGACACTGCCACTGGTCATTCTTGCTGTACTTTCTGTTGTGGGTGGATTCATTGGTTTGCCTCACGCTGTGGGCGAGTCGATGCACATGCATTGGCACTGGCTCGATCATTACCTCGATGGTACAGTGGTAATGCCCGGTTTGCACATGGACCTCAACACTGAGTTAATGCTCATGGGACTTGCAACCCTTATCGCAGTTGGAGGAATTTATTTCGCCTGGACGAAGTATGTGAAGCGCGGAGAATTAGCGCTTGAAGACAAAGACATTACTTCTGCAAGCCATAAACTGTTGCTCAACAAATACTGGTTCGATGAATTGTATGATGCCATCATTCGCAAGCCTGTCGATGGTATTAGCAAAGCATTCAGCAGCGTGGTTGAACCCAAAATCATCGATGGCCTGGTAGAAGGCACAGGCGAAGCCACTGGTGCTACCGGTGGCAAATTGCGCCTGTTGCAATCGGGAAGTCTGTTCTTCTACATTCTGTTATTCATCGTCGGTCTTATTGCACTACTCCTTTACATCTAAACTCCTATGCTCACACTCATACTGCTCGCCATACCTCTTTTCGCAGCGGCCCTTTCGATGGTAGCCGGAGCGAAGAACGCGCGCACCCTCGCATTGGGTGCCGGTATTTTAGAATTGATCGTTACACTGGCCGCCTTTTTCGTGAATGGAAAAGAAGGTTCAGAAGCGTTGCTTACTTTCAATAGAGAGTGGATTGGCCCTCTCGGTATTTCCTATGCCTTCTCACTGGATGGTATTTCGCTCGTAATGGCATTGCTCGTTGCACTGCTGTTGCCCATCATCATTTACGCTTCATTCAATCGCACGTTTAAACATCCGCAGTACTTCTATGGGCTGATGCTGTTGATGGCTGCCTCAATGATGGGCGCCTTCACTACCACCGACGGATTGCTGTTTTACGTGTTCTATGAATTTGCGTTGATTCCTATTTATTTCATGATACTGCACTGGAGTGAGCATGCCGACAAAGCGAAAATCACCCTGAAGTTTTTCATCTATACGCTCTTCGGTAGCTTGTTCATGTTGGTGTCGTTGCTCTATCTCTACAATGTTTCAGGCAGCTTCAACATGCAAGCACTGTATGAAGCCGGACGTTCATTGAGTGGTTCAGAGCAAGGTTGGGTGTTTGCCGGATTCTTCATCGCGTTTGCAGTTAAGATCCCGGTATTCCCTTTCCATTCATGGCAACCTGCCACATACGATTCTGCTCCAACTGCAGGCACGATGCTGCTGGCCGGTATCATGCTGAAAATGGCGGCGTATGGTATGGTGCGCATTGTGGTGCCTGCTCTGCCCGAGGGCGTTTCAGAATACGGCACTTGGGCACTCGCTCTTTCAGCCATCAGCGTGCTGTATGCCTCAGGCATGGCCATCGCACAACAACGCTATAAGTTGCTCATTGCATGGTCTTCTATTGCTCACTTGGGCGTATTGAGCGCGGGTATCCTCTCGGGCAACGCACAAGGAATTCAGGGTGGTATCATGGAAATGCTTTCGCACGGTATCCTTTCGGTTGCATTGTTCTTCGTTTACGACATCCTGGAATCGCGCCTTCACCACGACGACATGCGCAAGATGGGCGGCATCCGCGAAGTGAATCCGCTATTCGCATTCTTGTTTTTCACCATTGTAATGGGTTCGGTAGCATTGCCGCTCACCAGCGGCTTTGTCGGAGAATTCCTCTTGCTGTTGGGCTTCTACCAAGTGAGCCCATGGCTGACCGCAGTAGCTGCTCTTACAGTAGTATTGGGCGCTGTGTATATGCTGCGTGCATTCCAAAGCATGATGCTCGGTGCGGCCTCGCCAGCCATGCATTCGTTTGCTCCGTTGAACACTCACGAAAAAACAGTTCTTACCATTCTCGTTGTTCTGGTAATAGTGTTGGGTATCTATCCCGACCCTATCCTCTCTGTTGCTAACCCTTCTGTTGAATCACTCCTACAAGGCCTTAACCGATGAAAGAAATAGTTATCATATCCCTTTTGGGTATTGTTGTGCTTGCGCTCGATGTTTTGAAAATGCGCAAGCTTGTGTTGCCAACCATATTGCTCGGCCTGTTGGGTTTGGTAGGTGTTAGCATTGCCGATTGGGGTAACAACGAAACGCCCTTCGCGCAATACGGCGGCATGCTGACCTTCGACAACACCGCACTCGCCTTTACCATTGTATTTGCGACCATCGCGTTTTTGTGGTTTGTGCTCGCAGGCGACTCCTACACATCGGGTAGTTCGGATCGCACCGACATTTTCGCGCTCGTGCTTTTCAGTTTGTGCGGTGCGGTTGTGCTGAGTGCATACACCAACCTTGTCATGCTTTTTCTCGGTGTAGAAATACTTTCCATTCCTGTGTATGTGCTGGCTGCAAGCCATCGTAAAAACGTGCTCAGCAACGAGGCCGGATTCAAATACTTCTTCCTCGGTTCACTTGCATCTGCAGTTCTTCTATTCGGTATTTCGCTGACCTACGGCGCTGTGGGTTCATTCAACTTGCAGGCAATTCAAGAACACCTGGCAGGCGGTTATTACAGCCCGCTGGTGCTCATAGGAACAGCCCTAATGCTCATTGGTTTCTCTTTTAAAATTTCGGTTGCACCATTTCATTTCTGGGCGCCCGACGTTTACCAGGGTGCACCTACTCCTGTGACAGCATACATGTCGACCATTGTAAAAGGAGCAGCGTTTGCCGGTATGTTCAAGCTTTTCGGTAGTGCTTTGCTACCACTGCCTGAGGCGTTTACAACCGCCATGGCTCTTATGATTGGTATTACGCTCATCGCTTCGAACCTGACGGCTGTTGTGCAAAGCGACACCAAAAGAATGCTCGCATTTTCAAGTATTTCACACGCCGGATTCATGCTTGGTTTTGTGCTCACTGCATCGACCACGTCTCCGAAGTATTTGATCTACTACACACTCACGTATAGCATCGCCAGCTTAATTGCGTTTTTCGTGATTCAACATGTTGCAGCTATCCAAAACGAAGATGCTTCAACCGACGCCTTCAAAGGCCTTATCAAGCGCAGCCCTGTAATGGCGGTAAGCATGACCGTTGCTTTGCTCAGCATGGCCGGTATACCTCCGCTCAGCGGATTTCTGGCGAAGTACTACGTCATCTCTTCTATGATTGAGAATGAACATATGGCTCTCGTAATTATCATGATTCTCACTTCTGCCATCGGTGCGTTTTACTACCTGCGTGTTATCGCGGCCATTTTCACGCCGATCGACAATGCCGGCCGTATTATGATCAGCGATCGCATGCGCCGCAGTTTGGCAGTGCTCAGCGTGCTGCTGGTGGTGTTGTTTTTTGCGGCGAGTCTGCTGGAGCTTCTTTAGTGACGAATGACTAGTGACAAATGACTAATAATTGGTCATTGGTCATTTGTCACTAGTCATTTGTCATTAATACAGGCTGCTAAAACCCAAACAACACCTTCTCGAAATCATCTCTTTCGCTTAGACCCATTTTCTCAATGATGCGGTATTTGCGCACGTAAACACTTCTGGATTCGATGCTTAAGAGCGTTGAAATCTCCTTGGTGTTGAGGTTCATCCGGCATAAGGTGCAAAATTGAATATCGGCTGTGGAAAGCCCGGGATATTTCCGTATCAATTCGGAGGCAAAGGTGGGATGCAATGCGTTGAATTGCGACACCATGAAGCCCAGGCCCATCTTCTCCTCTTTGGCTTTTTCGAATTGATCCAATAGCTCCTTTCTACGCTCCTGCTGCTGCTCCATTACCAATTGCTCCAATTGAGCGCGAAGCTCGGCGGCATCTTCGACATTCCGCAGAAGTTCTGCCCTTTGCTGCTGCACAAGCTGTTCACGCAATTCCTTTTCCTTTTCGGCCCACACTCGTTTTTCACGCTGAAATTGCAATTCCTGTTCTTTTGCTTGCAAGGTTTTGTCCTTTGCGAGCGACCGCTCACGAAGTCTCTTGAGCAACAGGATTAGCATCGTAAATACCAAGGCTGAAATCGCCAGCGTTAGATACAGCTGTTTCTTTTTGAGTAGTTCCTTTTCCTTGAGCACTTCGTTTTCGCTCACGAGCAAATCTTGTTCGGCCTGCTGGCGTTCAAACTGGTATTCGGCTTGAATCTGGGCAGCCGCATGCAGTTTATTGTCGCTCGCCACGCTGTCGCCAAGGCTGATGATTTCCAGCGTATAATCAGCTAATTCAGCGATCGACATATCCTTCCAAATGAAGGGCAAGGCCGCCTTTTTGAATTCAAATTGAATCTTTCGATCCGCTGATTCCAGCGTAGTATTCAAAACCGGACTCTGAAGCAGCTGCTTGGCTTCCGCATATCCTCCGGTTTCCTTCAAGGCATTTAGCCAATCAATTGCACACTCCGGCAGTGCCAATGAGTTTTGCTTCTCGAGTAACGTGAAAGCAGAGCGGTAATAGGTTAACGCCGTGTCGTATTTCTCTGTCGACGCGTATAACTTACCCGTATAGAATAAAACCCACGCCTTCAGTTCATCGTTTTGAAGCTGTTCGGTAAGTGGAAGCAACTTTTTGAGAATACTATCGGCCGCCTGCGGCTGTCTCTCATTCATATAAGCCTCGGCGAGCGGCAAACCGGCGCGCACATAACCATCCATGTCATTGAGCGAATCGAGCTGCGGCAATGCGAGCCTAAACTCCCGAATGGCAAAGGGGTAGTTTTCACATTTTGCATAGGCTTCAGCGAGGTTGACCCTCAATTTTACGGCCGTGTAGGGCACCCGCGGATCCTTTATACTCGCCAACTTGATGGCGTCAAGGGCTTCCAGAAACAGCGAAGTAGCTTTAAAATATTCCCTCCGGTCAAGTGTCAAACTGGCATATTCCTGCAATGTAACGGCCGAGAGAAACTTGTTCTTCCAAATACTGTCGTTCAATTGCAGCGATAACAGAATGGATTCCTCTGCGAGTTTCCAATTGCCTTTGAGGCGATATAAGACGGCCAGCGTCTTTAGGGACGAGGCCTTTACTATGGATTGGTCCGACAACAGCTGCATGGATTCCTTCGCGGCCCAAATACCCGAGTCTAGCTGGTTGGTCATACCCAAGGCTATAGACCAGTTCAGGAACACTTCTCCCATTGTGCTGTCGGGAATACCCGACCGATTCATGACGATGCCCATCAGTTCGGATTTGACCGCAACCGGGTTTTGGTAGACCACTTTTGCCAGCTCATCCATTCGTTGATTGAGCTTTTCGATCGAGGTCTGGGCAACCATGGTTTCAACCAACACCACGCACAAAAGCGGGCATAAAGTCCACCTCAGTATAGCCATTTTAGCGTTTCCAATCATCTTATTAGCCTGAAAATAGTGCTACAAATTTACCACATCCCCTTGACCAATCAAACTTAAATCCTTGTATATAAAACACTTGAATTCACTGTAGCACATTTGTAGCAACAACAAAGCAGAGGTATTACGCTAAATTCGTCCCAAACCTCCTTTCGGAGGTTCACTAATCTAACCACAAACGCCATTAACTCTACTCAACTATGAAACACAGGTTATTTCTATTCGCTTTGCTTTTTGCGGCAAACTTTGTACAGGCCCAAAACACGCAAACCTTTACCTTTCAGGGATTTGTTTTCCAAACCTACACTATCCCGGTCTCCGGTTATTACCTGCTTACCTCAAAAGGCGGCGAAGGTGGTTCCTGCGACAGCCGTATAGGAGGCAAGGGAGCCAGCATGAGCTGTTATTACTTTTTCAATGAAGGTGAGCAACTGCGCATTGCAGTGGCCGGTGCCGGGCAATCATTAGTCAATACCAACGATGCCGAACCAGATGGAGCTGGAGGAGGTGGCGCTTCATCCATTGTCTTGGCAAATGGAAATTCCTACCTACCTGTATTGATTGCCGGCGGCGGAGGAGGTGCGGGAAATGCTCGTGATGGGGACGCGGCTCAAGTGACTCAAATCGGCACACCGGGTAGAAAATACGATGGTCAAACAGGAGGTTCGGCCGGAGTAGCCGGTGGTGGCGGTGGATCAAGCAATGGCCGCGGTACCGGTGGAGGTGGCGCCGGATATTATACAGACGGAGGAACATGCGGAAGTTCAAATAATATCAAGGCTTGGGGCGGACAAGCATACCTCAGCGGGAATTATGGCGGAGGTGGACACCCCGGCGGTGATGGTGGCTGGGGCGGCGGTGGAGAAGGCGGAAAAGGCAATTGGGATGCGAATGGCTTGACGCTGACTGACGATCAATATGATAATGGATCAGGCGGTGGTGGAGGTGGCTATAGTGGTGGCGGTGCTGGTTTCGCGGTGACTCACTCAAGCGAATCTCTGCGTGGTGGCAGTGGTGGTGGTGGTGGTTCTTTCATTTCCCCAATCGCCAACACAAATGGGCTTGTGCAACTTCCCGGCGACAACTCCGGCAATGGTGTAGTCACCATTACCGGACCGAACACCCAAACAGATGTCGTTAATACTCCAATCAATCCTTACACATGGCCTGCGAACGGCGAGAGCTACAGCGCTGCAGGAATGTATACATTCAATGATAGCGTCAATAGTATCATCCGAATACTGGACCTCTCATTCGGTCTTGAATCCTGTACTTCCTATACCCTCATCGATACCACCATCGTATCCTGCGGTAGTTATACCAGTGAGCTTAACGGAAGAACATATACCGAGAACACAACAGATTCCATTCGTGTAGGATGTCTTAAATACCGAGTTACACTGATTGTGGCCCCTCCTGTCGAGCTATTGGGTAATATGATTACAGGCGGTAGTTCGCAATCGGGTATGGTGGCATGCAATGACTCAGAGCATACCTACACCATTAGTCCGGTGCCTTATGCTACTTCCTATGA